>JACDBZ010000082.1 GCA_013694645.1 Chloroflexota bacterium | reverse complement strand
CGTACACGCCCGAGGAGGAGGCCACCTTCGTCCGCAACGAGGATTACTGGGGTGACAAGGCGCTGCTCGATCGGCTGATCATCCGGCCGATCTCCGATCCCGCGGCGCGACTCCAGGCCCTCCAGGGTGGCAGCATCCAGGGCTACGACCTGGTATCGCCGACCGACTACGAGGCGGTCACCGACGGCGGCTTCCAGCTGCTCGAGCGCCTCTCGTTCAACACCCTGTACCTGGGGATCAATCCGCTGGCGCGGGAGAACGCCGAGGCGGCCGGAAAGGACTTCTACGCGGACACCGAGTCCCCGCTCCAGGAGCTGGCCGTGCGCCAGGCGGTGGCCCACGCCATCGACCGCGACGCGCTGATCGAGGCCTTCTATGGCGGCCGTGGTACGCCGGCCGACACCTTCATGCCGGATACCAGCGGCTGGGCCGAGGCCGTCGCCGGTGGCGTCGAGGTGCTCGAGTTCGACCAGGACACGGCCCGCGAGCTGCTGGCCGAGGCCGGGTACGGTCCGGAGAATCCTCCGACCGTCCACTTCTGGTACCCGACCGAGGTGACCCGTCCGTACATGCCCGACCCGCGTGGCCTGCACGAGGCAGTCACGCAGATGCTCGAGGATGTCGGCTTCGTCGTGCAGCCCGGAAGTGACATCTGGGACGATCCCGGCTACCTCGGGGATGCGCAGGCCGGCCTCTACGACCTGCACTTCCTCGGCTGGACCGGCGACTTTGACGATCCGTCCAACTGGTACGGCGTTCACTTCGGCTACAGCCAGGGCGAGCCGGCCACTCAGTTCGGCTGTGACGTCGACGGCCTCGAAGAGGCGATCGACGATGCGAGCGCCGAGCTTGACTCGACGACGCGCGGCGAGAAGTGGGCGGAGGTCGCGGGCATCATTCACGGTGAAGCCTGCTTCATGACGATGGTGCATGGCGACACGGCGCTGGCCTTCACCGAGGAGGTCCAGGGCTACGAGCCTAATCCGACCGGCTCCGAGAGCTTCGCCAAGGTCTGGTTGTCGGGCGAGTAGACGCGCCAACCGCGTAAACTTGGGAGGGTTTCGGCCGAGCGCCGGGGCCCTCCTCCTCCATCTGCGGGAGCGACGTGGGAAAGTTCATTGTTCGGCGCCTGCTGCTCCTGATCCCGATCCTCGTCGGTCTCAGCCTGCTGATCTTCCTGTTCATCAGGCTCCTGCCCGGCGACCCGGCGAGCGCCATCCTCGGCGAGCGAGCCACGCCCGAGAGCATCGCGCAGGTGCGGGCGGCGCTCGGACTCGATCGCCCGCTCCACGAGCAGTATCTCGAGTACCTGGGCGGTCTCACGCGACTCGACCTGGGTCGCAGCTTCCTGACGAACCGCGACGTCGTCGGTGACTTCCTTCAGCGCTTCCCGGCGACGTTCGAGCTGACCGCGGCGGCGATGATCTTCGCCCTGGGACTGGGAATCCCGCTGGGCATGTTCACCGCCAAGCGACGTGGTTCATGGATCGACCAGGCGGGGACGGTCATCAGCCTGGTGGGCATCAGCATCCCGATCTTCTTCCTGGGCCTGATGCTCAAGTTCCTCTTTGCGATCAATTGGCAGATCCTGCCGGACTCGGGGCGCATCGACCTGGTTCATTACTCGTTCGAGCGCATCACGAACATGATGACGGTCGATGCCCTGCTGGCCGGCAGCCCCGGCGGCTTCGTGGACGCGCTGCGCCACCTGGTCCTGCCGGGCGTGGCGCTCGGCACCATCCCGTTGGCGATCATCATGCGCATCACCCGCGCGAGCGTGGTCGACGTCCTGAACGAGGACTACGTGCGTACTGCGAATGCGAAAGGACTCCCGGGCCGAATCGTCGACAACCGCCATGTTCTGCGGAATGCGATGCTGCCGGTGGTGACGGTGATCGGTCTCCAGACCGGACTGCTGCTCGGCGGCGCGATCCTGACCGAGACCATCTTCGGCTGGGGTGGCGTCGGCAAGTGGATCTACGATGCCGTGGTCGCCAGTGACTACCAGGTGATCCAGAGCGGCGTGCTCCTGCTCGCCCTCATCTTCGTGCTCGTCAACCTCGTGGTGGACGTCAGCTACGCCTTCCTCAACCCGAGAATCCGATACTCATGAGCCAGGCGAGCGCCACCATCGGTGCCGAGCGCCAGGAGCGATCGGTCGGGCTGTGGGCCGATGCCCTCCGGCGCATGCGTCGCAGCCCGGCGGCTATCATCGGCGCCACCATCATCGGCTTCTTCGTCGTGGTCGCCATCTTCGCGCCCTTCATCGCTCCGTTCGACCCGACCCGCGGCAACCTGGCGGACAGCTACCTGCCGCCGAGCTGGGAGCACCCGTTCGGGACCAATGTCCAGGGCCAGGACGTCTTCAGCCGCATCGTGTTCGGCACCCGGCTGACGCTGGGCATCGCCGTGCTCTCGGTTGTGATTGGGGTGTCGGTCGGCACCTTCTTCGGGGCCCTGGCTGGCTATTTCCGGGGGTGGGTCGACGCCGTCATCATGCGCTCGGTCGACATCATGCTCTCGATCCCGGGACTGCTCTTCGCCATCGCGGTCGTCACCTGGCTCGGTCGGGGAGTGGTCCAGATCGCTGTCGCCATCGCGGTCCTGAACGTGCCGATCTTCGCCCGCATCCTGCGCGGCAGCCTCCTGGCGCTGCGCGAGACCGACTACGTGACCGCCGCTCGCGCGGTCGGCGTGCGAGGACCCACCCTGCTGCTGCGGCACATGCTTCCGAACGCGCTCGGCCCCCTCATCGTCCAGGCGACCCTGGCGCTGGCCACCGCGGTGATCGAC
Organism: Chloroflexota bacterium; assembly: GCA_013694645.1. GTDB lineage: Bacteria > Chloroflexota > Limnocylindria > QHBO01 > QHBO01 > JACDBZ01. The sequence continues at coordinate 1,174 of JACDBZ010000082.1, read as the reverse complement.
GCCGCCGCCCTGGGCTTCCTGGGCCTCGGCCCGCCTGACCCGCGGACGCCCGAATGGGGAACGATGCTGTCCGACACGTACCGGTATCTCAACAGCGCCGTCTACCTGGCCTTCTTCCCGGGCATCGCGATCGTTCTCTCGGTGCTCGGTTTCAACCTGCTGGGCGATGGAATGCGCGAGGCCCTGGATCCGAGGCTCCGCCGATGATCGGCGAGACACGCCCACGTTCCAGGTCTCGCGACACGTCCGACGCGCTTCTCAGCGTGCGTGACCTGCGCGTCCGCTTCGGATCGGGTGACCGCGTCGTCAACGCCGTCAACGGCATCAGCTACGACCTCGACGCGGGCCAGACGATGGGGATCGTTGGAGAGTCCGGGTGCGGTAAGAGTGTGAGCTCGCTGGCCATCATGCGGCTCCTGCCGCGCCAGGCGGCCCATGTCGATGCCACCTCGATCGCTTTCGACGGCGCCGAGCTGCTCGATCTGAGTGATGACGCCATGCGGCGGATCCGGGGCGACCGGATCGCGATGATCTTCCAGGACCCGATGACCAGCCTGAACCCCGTGCTCACCATCGAGCGGCAACTGTCCGAGGTACTCGAAACGCACCGCAAGCTGAATCGCAAGGGGGCGACCCTGCGCGCGGTGGAGCTGCTCGAGTTGGTCGGCATTCCCGCAGCGCGGCGGCGGCTGAACGACTTTCCCCATCAATTCTCCGGCGGGATGCGGCAGCGCGTCATGATCGCCATCTCCCTTGCTTGCAACCCCCGCCTCCTCATCGCCGATGAGCCGACCACGGCGCTCGACGTTACCATCCAGGCTCAGATCCTGGACCTGATGCGAGGCGCCATCGAGGAGTTCGATTCGGCCCTGATCCTGATCACCCACGATCTCGGCGTGGTTGCCGGCATGTGCCGGACAACGAACGTGATGTACGCCGGCCACATCGTCGAGCGCGCGCCGACCTCGGAACTATTCGGACGGCCCCGGCACCCGTATACCGTCGGCCTCCTGCGCTCGATTCCGCGTCTCGACGACCGGGATACCGGCAATCTCGTGCCGATCCAGGGACAGCCACCGGACCTGTCGCGCGAGATCCCGGGCTGCCCGTTCGCCGACCGCTGTTTCAACGTCGGGGACCGCTGCCGTACCGAGATGCCTCCGCTGGAGCACGC
>JACDBZ010000034.1 GCA_013694645.1 Chloroflexota bacterium | reverse complement strand
CGATAGACCCGCATCCGCGACAGGAGCGGTGAGTTGATCTCGTAGTACGGATTTTCGGTGGTGGCACCGATCAGCGAGATCGTCCCTTCCTCGACGTGCGGCAGCAGGGCGTCCTGCTGGCTCTTGTTGAACCGATGCAGCTCGTCGATGAAGGCAATCGTCGCGCCGCCGGCGTCGCGCAGCGCCCTGGCCTCCGCCACCAGCGCCCGGATGTCGACCACACCGCTGCTCACCGCGCTGAGCTGGCGCCATGTGCCACCGGCCCGGTCGGCGAGCAGGCGCGCGAGCGTGGTCTTGCCGCTTCCGGGCGGACCCCACAGCACGAGCGATGGCCGGTGACCCGGCTTGACGACGCGCGTGAGGGCTCCCTCGGCGCCCACGAGATGCGGCTGACCGACAAACTCCTCGAGCGTCCGCGGACGCATCCGCGCCGCAAGCGGCGCATCGGCCATGACCGAGTCGCCGAACAGCTGCTCGGTGGCGTCGGGCGTCGATCTGCGGCGGGGCATGCGCCGATTATGATGCGAGGCATGCAACAGAATCTCCGGACCCCCGGTCCGACGCCGATCCCCGCCGCCGTTCGCGATGCCCAGGCCCAGCAGATGGTCGATCACCGCGGACCCGAGTTCGCGGACCTGCTGCGCGAAACCTCGGCCGGGCTGGCGGAGCTGATCGGCACGACCGGGGAGATCCTGCTCCTCACCGGATCCGGGTCGGGCGCCCTCGAGGCGGCTGTCGTCAACACCCTCTCGCCAGGCGACCGCGTCCTGGTGGTCACCATCGGCTCATTCGGCGATCGGTTCGCCCAGATTGCAACCGCCTTCGGTGCCGATGTCAACCGATTCGAGGTCGAGTGGGGTGCAGCTGCTGACCCTGCGGCGCTGCGCGACCACCTCGCGTCACACCAGCCGTACCGAGCCGTGCTCATCACCCACAACGAGACCTCGACCGGCGTCGCCAACCCGCTGCGCGAGTTGGCCGCGGTCGTGCGCCAGGCGTCCGGCGATCCGCTGCTGGTGGTCGACGGCATCAGCGGCCTCGGCGCCATGCCATTCGAGATGGACGGCTGGGGCGTCGACCTCGTGGTGAGCGCCAGCCAGAAGGCATGGATGGCATCGCCCGGCATCGCCATCGCGGCCGTCGGCGAGCGTGCACGCGCCGCCGGCGAGCGTGCCAGCATGCCGCGTTTCTACTGGGATTTCGCCGAGGCACGTACCTGGGCCGAGAAAGGCCAGACGCCGTGGACTCCGGCGATCAGCGTCCTCTATGGGTTGCGCGTCGGGGTGCAGCGCCTGCGCGAGGAGGGACGGGGACGGACGTGGGCGCGGCACGAGGCGATCGCCACCGGTGTCGTTGCCGGGATCGAATCGCTCGGCCTGCGGCCGGTCGCGCCGACGGCGCATCGCTCCGGCACGGTGACGGCCGCCTGGCTGCCCGACGGGCTCGAGTGGGGTCCGTTCAACGCCGCCATGCGTGGGAAGGGGCTTATCGTCGCCGGCGGTCAGGGCAAATGGACCGGCAAGATCCTGCGATTCGGCCACATGGGCGACGTGGGGATCGACGAGATGGCCGAGGCGCTCGCGATCATGGGTGGCACCCTCACCGAATTCGGCCATCCGGCCGATGGCGAGGCGGCTGCCGGCGCCGCCCGGGCGGCGTACGAAGCGATGGCTGCCGGCGTGCGTTGACCGACCGCCGACTGCTCCTGGTCCGCCACGGCGTCACCGACTGGAACCGCGAAGGTCGATTCCAGGGACACGCCGATCCGCCTCTTGCCGAGGACGGCAGGGCCGAAGCCGAGCTGCTGACGCGCCGTCTTGACGGTGACGAGGTGCTCCGACCCGTCCGCATCGTGACCTCCACGCTGGCTCGCGCACGCGAGACGGCGGACGTGATCGGCGTGATGCTCGGCATCACCGTCGAGCAGGACGCGCGCCTCATCGAGATCGGCCAGGGAGAATGGGAGGGGCGGACCCATACCGACCTCGCGGCCACTGACGCGGAACGCTACGCCGCCTGGCGCCGCGACGCCGGCATCCGTCAGCCGCCGGGCGGCGAGTCCATCGAGGCTGCCACGCAGCGCGTCGGCGCAGCTCTCTCCGAGTTCGTCAACGCCGCTGGCCGCTGGCCGCGATGCATCGTCAGCCACGGCGGAACTCTCCGCATCCTTGCCCGCATTCTGCTCGAAGCGCCCGCGACGACGCCGTGGAGCCTTGATATCGACAACGCGTCGCTCAGCATCTGCTCGACGAACGGCGACGGATGGCGGCTCGACCGATGGAACGACACGCGTCACCTGTTGGGCACGACGGTGACGCACGTCAACGAAACGGATGGACGGCCGGCGGCGCTCTGACCTAATCGCGTCGACGCACGACGCCGCGCAGCCAGCGGCGGATGGCCAGCCACACGAGCGGCAACCGGAGCCGTGCCCAGGCCTCCTCGAGGCGGCCGGAGGCGGTCCGAGTCATGCGGCGCCCCGAATATGCCTGCCAGACCTTGCCGTCGGCGACGGTGCGGATCGGCTCCACGTGTGACGGCAGCTGCTCCTCCAACCACCCGGTGTACTCGTAGATCGTCTCCGACGGCCGCGGACCAACCCCGGCCCGGTCGGCAGCCATCGTCAGGCGCTGCCACGCTCGGTCGCCGGCCGGAAGCAGCCGCCACCGACGCTGAAGGTGCCTCATGCGCAGCCACGTGAGCACGGCGGCGCCGATCACGAGGACCGCGACCAGCAGCGCGTTCGCGTTGCGTGCCGACTCGGCTGCTCCGGGAGCCTCGGGACGTGCCGCATCGATTCCCCCGTCGATGAAGTCGACCGATGGCAGCGCATTGATGCCCTGTTGCGGATCAAGCTCGAAGTCGAGGAGCGGATCCACGCCGATGCGGGGCGGGGCGACCGTGCTGGGGTCACCCGTGGGACGAAAGAAACGCGACTCGATCGACTTGGTGGCCTCGAAGATCTGCCAGCCATAGCCCGGGAAGTAGATCTCGGCCCAGGCGTGGGCGTTCGCCTCGCGCACGAGATACGTGCCCGGTTCGGTCCGCTCGCCCGGCGCAAAGCCCACCGCCACACGCGCCGGCAGGCCCAGCGATCGCGCCATCATCACCATCGCGCTCGCGTAATACTGGCAATAGCCCTGCCGACCGCTCTCAGGGTCGAACAGGAAGAAATCGACCAGGTCCTCGCCGTTCTGCGGTATCGGCGCGACCGTCTCGTAGCTGAAGCTGGGATCACGCTGGAGGTACGCGGCGAGCAATTTGGCGCGCTCGTAGGGGTTCGGCGCCCTGGCGGTCACCTCGAGCGCAAGGTCGCGAACGCGCGGGGTCACGGCGGAATCGTCAAGGTACAGGTCGCGCACGACCTCGGGATAGTCGGTCCCGGCCGCACCAAGCTCCGCCTCGTTCGCGTCGCTCAGCGCCACAGAGAGCTGGTATCCCTGCCCGGGGCCGATCGGGTTCGCCGCCTCCACGCCCCCGAGCACGGGCTGTCCTCCCGACTCGTGGATGACGATCGGCGCATACACCTCCAGCGGCGAGCCGGCGGTGAACAGGTTGCGGCCGAGCGTCTGCTGCATGCTGATGGTGATCGTCTCGATCTCGTACCCGTCGCTCGGACGCTCCGGCGTCGGCCCATTGAAGAGCGCCTCGCCCGGCGCGACCTGGCGCTTCGTGCCCTCACTGCGCTCCCAGCCGCGCCCGGTATAGCGGTCGTACGTCGCGGTTCGGAGGTAGAGCGGACGCGGCGCCGCGACGGTGAGCGCCTCCTCATCGTTGCTGACCCACTCACCCTGGACGGTGAAGCTCGCGCCGAATGTGCTCCCGGTGATCCGCGACTGCGGGTTGGTGAGCGTGCCGAACACTCCTTCGAACTGGTCGCGAACGCCGGTCCACGCTCCATCGAAGCTGCGCCAGGCACTCGTGAGAGGCGCCGCGACGGCCACGCTGGTAAGGACCCAGGCGAGCGCGACGCTGGCGCCAGCGAAGACGATTCCCGACCGCATGATGGCGGCGGGCACCTCGAGATTCTCATTCACGCGTCGTCGCTGCCAGCCGTCCTGTCGCTGAACCAGCGCCGCGCGCAGCCAGAGCAGCAGCGCCGCGATGACGAACAGGAGCAGATGGCCGAACAGATCGGTGAAGGTCGCCGACAGGTTGACGATCATGGCCGCGCCGAGCAGCAGGATGGCGTCGATCACGCGGTTATGGCGGTAGACGGCGTAGGCCGCCATGAAGGCGGTCGACCAGAGCAGCATGCCGATGCCGATGGCGTACGGCGAGAGCTGTGACGGATAACCGGTCTGCAGCACCGTGATCGTCCAGCCCACGACGTCATTCCGCAGGGCATCCACGCGACCGACCTGGCCGAGCGCCGCGTGGTACTCGCCTCCGATCGCCCAGAGAACGACGGTCGCACCGATCATCGCGCCCAGCGGCAGGGTGACCACCACGCTCAAGGGCAGGACGCCCAGCAGGGCTCCGGCGATGATCGCCCAGAACGCTGTCGGTGGCAGGAACTCGAGCTGATCGAGCCAATTGGCCCCCTGGACGCCCCACGCGAGGGAGAGCGCCATGATCACCAACAGGCTCAGGCTGAGCCAACCTGCCCGCGGATACAGAACCCGTTCGCGCAGGTCAGGCACGCGTTCGTTCCCGCCCGCGAAGGGCATCGGCGATATCGTCACCACGCCTCACGAGCCGATGCTCGATGTCGTACTCCGCGAGCGCATGGCGGACCGCCGCCAGCTCGGCACGCGAATGGTCGTCCGGCTCCACGCCGATATACGACGCTCGGTCGAGCAGGATCACCAGCGTTGCCACGCCGCGACGCCGCAGCGCGGATAGGCCACGCACCCAGGCGCGCTCCGTGGACCCGGTGACCAGGCACAGCGTCATGCCGCGACGCAGCTGCGGCAGCGTGGCCGTGACCACCTCGGCAAGCGGGTCCGAGCCATCGGCCTGCACGTTGGCGAGAAGGTGCAGCAACTTCTGTTCGACCCGTGGGCCGCGGTCAGGCTGGTGAATCTGGATTCGGCGCGCCGATGCCGTCATGCCCACCGACCGATTGTCGGCCAGGGTGCGAAGCGCGACCGACGCGGCGATCGTCACAGCCGTCTCGACCGATGCATCGGTTCCGATCCCGGCATGCACGGCACGTTCCAGATCAAGCACGATCCACAGGTCCGCCGCCTGCTCGAGGTCGAACTCCTTGACATGCAGCTCTCCGTGGCGTGCGCTCGAGAGCCAATGGATACGATTGATAGCATCACCATGGACATAGGGACGCACACCACTCACCAGCGGCGTCGCGGCCTCGTAGCGTCGCCGCATCGGGGTCGTGCCGTCGACCGGCGAGGGTGGCAGGCGCCAGTGCGGAAGCGAGACGACCTCGGGAAAGACGACGACACTGGTCGGTGTGCCCACCGTCATCTCGCTGCTGAACAGACCGAACGGATCGCCGGTCCGCACCCGCAATGCGCCCAGCCGAAAGCTCCCGCGTCGCGTGAGCGTCACCTTGGCCAGCCATTGCCGCGTGCTGCGCGCGGGTATGCCGATGACGCGACCGGGCAGGCTGTTCGACAGGCTCGACTCATTCCAGCATTCGATCCACGGCTTCCCCCAACGGTCCTGGTTCTCGACCCGGTAGATCGCCTGGAGCACCTCCCCCACGTGCGTGCGCGGGTTCAGCACGCGGTAGTCGGCCCGCACATCGCGAAGGCCACGCCGGGCGTACAGCCACGATCCGATGCCGATGGCGGCCATCAGGTAGGTGAGGAAGAAGAGAAAGTCGATCCCCGTGCTGAAGGCGGCGACGACCAGCGCGGTGCCCAGGAAGAGAATACGGAGGTGCCGGCTGAAGAGACCCATGCCGCGATCAGGAGATCCGGCTGCGTCCGGTCTCCGCCGCCGCGGCGGCATCGGCCACCGGCACCGAGGCCAGGATCTCGCGCACGATCTGCTCCGGATCAACCTCGCGCAGCGACGCCTGACTCTTGACGATGAGCCGATGCGACAGGATCGCGACCGCCAGCTGCTTCACGTCGTCGGGGATGACGTAGTCGCGGCCGTTGAGCGCGGCATGGGCCTGGGTGGCACGATAGAGGTTGAGCGACCCGCGCGGCGAGGCGCCCAGATACACGTCGGGGTGCTCGCGGGTGGCGTGCACCAGGCGCACGATGTACTCGGCCACCGCCTGGTCGACGTAGACCTCCTTGATGGCAGTCTGCATCTCGCGCAGCTCATCGAGACCGAGCACCTGCTCAACGTCGCCCAGCGGATGCCGTCGCTTCTGCTCGTCGAGGATCACGATCTCCTCCGTCGCCGACGGGTAGCCGAGTCGCAGGCGGAGCATGAACCGGTCGAGCTGCGCCTCCGGCAGCGCGAAGGTGCCCTCGTATTCGATCGGGTTCTGCGTCGCGATGACCAGGAACGGCGACGGCATCTGATAGGTGACCCCGTCGATCGTCGCCTGGCGCTCCTCCATGCACTCGAGGAGCGCGCTCTGCGTCTTCGGGGTGGCTCGATTGATCTCATCGGCGAGCACCACCTGGGCCATGATCGGGCCGGGGCGGAACTCGAATTCGACGGTCTTCTGGTTGAAGATCGAGAGGCCGGTGACGTCCGATGGCAGCAGGTCCGGCGTGAACTGGATGCGGCGGAACGAGCAGCCGATGCTCTGGCTCAGCGCCTTCGCAAGCATCGTCTTTCCGACGCCGGGGACGTCCTCGATCAGGATATGCCCCTGGCAGAGCAGGGCCACCAGCGCCGTCCGGACCTCGACGTGCTTGCCGATGATCACGCGCTCGACGCTGGCGACCACGCGCTCGGCCGGCTCCTGCACGCTCTTCACAATCTGATCGTCTCCCCTATCCGAGCCGGAGGAGCCAGCGCTCGAGGCTCGTTCTGTACAAGACAATACCCCAGCACGGTATCGCCCGGTTCAGTCGCCACCGGACAGGCGCAGCCATTCAGCCATCACCCGACCGGCAATCGGCGCCGCGCCGTCCGAGCCCGACCCGCCGCTCTCGACCAGCACCGCGACGGCGATCCGGGGAGTCGCCTCCTCCTGGGCCGGCGCGAAGCCGATGAACCAGGAGTGCGGCGCCTGCTCGCCGCCGAGCTGCGCTGTCCCGGTCTTGCCTGCCGACCGCGCATCGCTGATGCCATAGAGCGTGATATCGCCCTGGCCGGCGTACAGGCGTCCAAGCTCGCCATTGACCGCGTCAACCATGCCGCCCCGGGTCGCGGCGGCGGCTTCCGCGCTCACCACGCGTGTTCCGCCACCCGATCCGAATGAATCGAGGATCTCATCGGCGGGCGCATCGCCGTCCGCATGGGCCCGCACGTCGCGCACGACGTACGGGTCCGGCATGACACCGTCGCCGGCGATCGCCGCCGCCAGCAGCGCCATCTGGACCGGCGTGACGGCGGCTTGTCCCTGGCCGAACGAGGCGCTGGCAAGGTCGACATCGCCGCTGAATGGACCGCAATCGCCGTCCAGCGAGCCCGTCACCAGGCTGGGAGTGACCGAGAGCGCGCGCTCGGGCGGTCCCATCCGTATCGGGCCGCAGAAGCCGAAGCGGCGCGCGTACTCCAGGAATCTCTCCGCTCCGAGCTCCAGCCCGACGTGCGCGAAGAAGATGTTGCTCGAGACCTGGAGCGCCTCCGAGAGCGGCCAGAGAGCCGGCTCGATGCCACCCAGATCATGCTCACGAATGGTGAAGCCGTCGACGACGAAGCCTTCACGCTCTTCGCGCGGCTGGTCGGGATACGTCGTGTCCGGGCTGATCACGCCGGCGTCGAGCGCTGCCGCCGCGGTGAACACCTTCAGGATCGATCCCGGCACGTAGAGGCCCTGCCGAGCGCGCGCGAGAAGGGGCTCCGCCGGATCGTTGCGCAGCGCGTCCATCGGCTCCTGTGCTCCGTCGGGGTCTCCCGAGATGGGCGTGGCGTCGAAGGTCGGGGTGGAGACCATGGCCAGCACCGCGCCGGTGCGCGGATCGATCGCCACGACCGCGCCAGCATCGGCGCCGAGCTGCGCGGCCGCGAAATCCTGGAGTCGACGGTCGATGGTGAGCGTCAGGTCGCGCGGCTCCGGCTGTCGGGCAAGCACGTCGCTGACGAGGTCGCGGATCGGGTTCGGGTCGGTCTGGCCCACCAGGATGTCCTCGAACGTGCGCTCCAGGCCGGTGCTGCCGAATCGAAGGCTCGAGTAGCCGAGAACATGGGTCATGGCAGGGTCGGTGTACGTGCGCCGGCTCAGGCCATCGATCACCTCGGACGACGCGAGCACCTGGCCCTCGGCATCGAAGATGGTGCCGCGCAGCAGGCTGCGCCGCGCCGCGAGCACCTCCGGGTTGTCAGGACGCGTCGAGAGGCTGTGGGCCTCGACCACCTGCCACCAGGTGATGCTGCCCGACACCACCGCGAAGGCGAGCATGAGATACACGCCGAGGCGCCTGATATTGGTCGCGATCATGAGCCCGACGCTCGATCCGCCGTCCCACTGCGGTGGCTGACCGCCAGGAGAAGCCCGATCATGATGAAACTGGCGAGGATGCTCGATCCGCCGTAGCTGACGAACGGCAGCGTGATCCCGGTGAGCGGGATCAGCTTCGTATTGCCGCCGATGATGATGAGGGTCTGGAGCCCCAGGCTGGTCGTCACGCCCACGGCCAGCAGCGCGCCAAAGTCATCACGCGCCAGTGCAGCGATCCGCAGCCCGCGAAAGACCAGGACCATCGCAAACCCGAGCAGGGCGAAGGCGCCCAGGAGACCAAGCTCTTCCGCGATGGCGGTGAAGATGAAGTCGGTGTGCACGAACGGGATCGTGAGGTTTCCGCCCAGGGTGACGAGCCCCTGTCCGAGTCCCTCCCCGAAGATGCCGCCGCGGCCGAGTGCGTAGATGGCACGCACCGGCTGGAAGCCCGCTCCGAGCGGATCGGCGAAGGGGTCGAGCCAGACGTCGACGCGCGCCTGCACATGGCCGAAGAGGCGATACGCCACGAAGGAGCCCGCAACGAACAGCACGAGGCCGATGAGGACGTAGCTCCGCCGCCCGGTCGCCACGAACAGCATCGTCAGGAAGATCCCGAAGAAGAGCAGCGCCGTGCCAAGGTCATTCAGGCGCACCACGATCAGCATGACGACGCCGAACAGGGCAAGCATCGGCAGGAAGTAGGGCAGCGGTGGAACGCTGAGGAAGCCGATGCGGACGCTCGCGCTGGTGAGCAGGGTGCGGGTCTCGGCCAGGTATCCCGCGATGAAGATGACGAGCACGATCTTGAGCAGCTCGCCGGGCTGAACGCTGACCGGCCCCAGGTCGATCCAGAGCCGCGCCCCGTTGACCTCATACCCGAGCACGAGGGTCGCGGCCAGGAGGGCGATCCCCACGGCCGCCCAGGAGTACTTGTAATGACGCAGGATGCCGTCATCACGCAGCCCGACGGCGATCGCCAGCATCGCGATGATCCCGACGCCGAACCAGAGCAGCTGAGTCGCCGCCATGCCGAGCTCCAGGCCGAACGCGCTCGTGCCGGCAAGATCCTGCGGCAGGCGGTTGAGCATGATCATCCCGACACCGCCCATCGCACCGACCGCCGGGAGGATCAGCTGATCGCCACGGTGTCCGAGCACCACGAGAAGCAGGTGGGCGCCCGCGAAGAGCAAGACGTAGCCGACCGCGAGGGTGAGGTCGCCAACTTCCGGCGCTCCCGCCAGCGCAATGTTGGTGATGACGAAGCCGAGGGGCACCAGCAGGAGAATCGGGAATAGGAGGCGGAACTCCGCTCCCCGCCAGGCGATCCTTGATCGAGAACCGATCACCGGTCGAGACGCATGCGCACCCGCCCGATCGACAGCTCGTCGCCGAAGCTCAGCGCGACCGGGCGATCGATGCGATGCCCATTCACGTACGTCCCGTTGGTGCTCCCCTGGTCCTCAACGAACCAGCTGCGGCCACGGAAGGTGAGCATCGCGTGGTTGGCGCTGACGAAGTCGTCCTCGACGAAGATCGTGTTGTTGACGTTGCGGCCGATCGAATTGATCGGCCCGAGGGCAATCGTGGTCCCGTTCGGCGGCTCATCGGCAGGCGATTCGAGCACCGAGAGCCGGCCGATCCCGGAGCGCGAGGACATCTGCGCCTCCTCCGCGCTGCGCAGGTCACGCAGCAGCGAGCCTGCGAAACGCATCAGGACCAGGTAGAGCAGGGCGACGAATCCCAGCTGCAGGCCAAGGAGAAGGACGCGCAGGATCTCGCCGGTCACACCCGCACCTGGAACTCGATCTCGGTGTCGCCGATCCGGATCACGTCACCGGGACCGAGCGCGATCTGGCTGACAGTCTGTCCATTGACCGTGGAGCCGTTGCGGCTGCCCAGATCGGCGAAGCTGTACGCGCCGTGTTGGAGCTTGAGCTGACAGTGATGTCGGCTCACCATCGGGTCGTCCACGATCACATCATTGTCGCTCGCCCGCCCGAGGCCGATGAGCGGACCGCCCAGATCGAACTGGACCGGGCGGCTGCCCCTCGTGCTCACGAGCAGGTAGGCGCGCCGTGCCGAGTCCGGCGAGCCTCCGGCTTGCGGGCGATCGAAGATCATGGTGTCCGAGTTGAGGGGCATCGGCGTCGCCTCGGGTACCTTCTCTCCGCGCTCATCGACCACGTTGGCCGCCACGCGAATCTCACCTCGGCGCGTGTCGGGGTCCGAGATGATCTCGACGCGCGGTCGCGCGACCAGCGTGTAGCGCTCGTGCCGGACGCGGGCAAGCACGCCATGCGCGAGGTCGTCCTCGAGAGAGCTGCGGTATGACGCGAACGCGGCAAAGTCGGAAGGATGAAGGTGCAGGTCGTACTGGTTCGGAACGATGACGCCTGAGTCGCGGTAGGTCTTGTTCGTATCCATCGCGCGCTCGATGCGCTTGGCCAGGCTCACCGGCTGGATAGACGCACCGAGCCGGCCGGCCGGGGCTTCAAGGAAGCGCTCGAGGAACGACTCGACGCGCGAGAGGATGCCCATGTCGGCCGATCCTAGCACGCGGGGTACGAACGGCCGCTCGCTCGGTACGAATGCACCGATGGGTTCACGCGAGACCCCGTGGCTATACTTTGGGGCCTTGATCGCTGCCGTGCCCGGAGAGAGAACGCATCACCCTTGGCTGAAACGCTCACTGAATCCTTTTGCGAACGCTGCGGGACGCGCTACGAATTTCAAGCGCCGACACGGCTGAACCCGCTACGCAAGACGCGGGGGTTCATCGGTGGGCTGCGAAACTATCTGACCAGCCAGGACGCACTCTCGGACGCCATGGGCGACTCCATGCGCTCGGAGGAAGACAACCTTGCCTCCGCGCAGCTCGAGGCATTCCACGAGTCATTCAACTTCTGCATCGACTGCCGGCAATACACCTGCATCAATTGCTGGAACGATGATGCCGGACGCTGTCGCACCTGCGCGCCGATCCCCGGCACCGACGACCTTGCCGAGCGCCTCGCCGCATCCGCCGTTGCGGCCGAGCCAGGAATGCAGACCATGCTCGCCGACGAGGATCTCGCTGCCCCGCTTGGTCTCGACGCGTGGCCAACATCCGACCTGACAACCGATTTTGGCGGATCCAACGGGGACTCCATCGAATCCTGGCCAACGGCCGAGGCGGAGCAAGTAGCCGCCGAGGTCGAGGTCGAGGCCGAGCCGGAGCCCGTAGCCGCCGAGGTCGAGGTCGAAGTCGACCCAGAGCCCGTCGCCGCCGAGGTCGAGGTGGAGACCGAGCCGGCGCCCGTGGCGGCCGAGGCCGAACCGCTCGTGACGGAGGCAGAAGTCGAGTCGATGCAGCCTGCGCTCCGGGTTGTGGCCTGGGACGAGGATATTGCCTACGAGCTCCTTACGCCGGAGCCTGTGGCGGCCGAGGTGCAGGTCGAGCCGGAGCCTGTGGCGGCCGAGGTGCAGGTCGAGCCGGAGCCTGTGGCGGCCGAGGTGCAGGTCGAGCCGGAGCCTGTGGCGGCCGAGGTGCAGGTCGAGCC
>JACDBZ010000222.1 GCA_013694645.1 Chloroflexota bacterium | reverse complement strand
GCGAGCGGCTTGACACGCACGAACCACTGGACGCTCAGACGCGGCTCGACGACCGTCCCGCAGCGCTCGCAGTGGCCGACCGCCATCTGGTGCGGTCGCTCCGCCTCGAGGTCGCCCACGTCGCGGAGCCGATCCAGGATTGCTTCGCGCGCTTCATAGCGGTCGCGACCGAAGAAATCGCCACCGGCGCTGTTGATCCGAGCATCGGGGTCGAGCACGTTGATCGATGGCAGCCCATGGCGCTTGGCCAGCTCGTAGTCGTCGGGGTCGTGGGCGGGCGTGATCTTGACCGCTCCGGTGCCGAACGCGCGCTCCACGTGCTCATCGGCAACGATTGGCAGCCGACGTCCGAGGAACGGCAGGATGGCGTGGCGCCCGACGAGATCGCGGTAACGCTCGTCGGCGGGATGGACCGCGACCGCAACGTCGCCGAGCAGCGTCTCCGGGCGCGTCGTCGCCACGCTGACCCATGCATCCGGATCCGGCGTGCCATCGGGGCGCTCGAGGTGGTAGCGGATGGTCCAGATGGTTCCCGTCTCGTCGCGGTGCACGTTCTCCAGGTCGCTGATCGTGGTCAGGCAACGCGGGCACCAGTTGACGAGGGCCTCACCGCGATAGACCAGCCCAGCGTCCCACAGCCGTTTGAAGGCAACCCGCACCGCGCGGGCGCTTCCGTCATCCATGGTGAACCGCTCGCGGCTCCAGTCGACGCTGGCGCCCAGCCGTCGATGCTGCTCGCCGATGACCGGCCGCGTCTCGCCCATGAACTGCCACATGCGCTCGAGGTACCGCTCGCGCCCCAGCGAGGCCCGCGTCTCCCCCTCGTTCGCGATGATCTTGTCGAGGACGAACTGTGCGCCGATGCTGGCATGGTCAGCACCCGGCAGCCAGAGCGTGTCATCGCCGCGCATGCGGTGATAGCGGACGAGGATGTCCTCCACGGCGGCCGTGAGTGCATGGCCGATGTGCAGTGCGCCGGTCACGTTGGGCGGCGGCTGAATGACGACGAAGCGATCGGCGCCGACGGGCTTCTCCTCGGCGGGCCGGAACGCGTCGGTCTGCTCCCAGCGGGCATAGATCGCCGGCTCGACCGCCGCGGCGTCGTAGCGCGGCGCAAGCTCACGTCTCGGCGTCGCCATCGGTCTGCCTCCTTGATCAGCCAACAGGAAACCCGCTCGTCGAAGGACGAACGGGTCGTGGTACCACCTTCATTCGCGACCACCTGCTGGCAGCCGCCTCGTATACCGCGCTATCGGGCGGACCCGTCCGGCTCGCGTGCGACCTTCACCCTCTCGCTGCGCGGCGGGCTTCCAGCCAATGACGCCGCCTCTCTGTCGCGTCCGATGGAGGGTTACTCCTCACGGTCGTCGCCGTGCCAACGAGTCTAGCACTCGGCGGCAAGCAGATCAGCGGGCGCGCTCGAGCGTCACCCACAGCGCTCCGTCAGCGTTGGTCTCGATCTTGGCCGCGTCGCCCTCGAGCTTTGCGATCGCGGCCGAGACATCAAAGCCAGTGGGATGAATCGCCCGAAAGACGAACTCGCCGGTCGGCCCGAGGCTCAGGCTCACGCCTTCGACGCCATCGACCCCCGCGAGCGCCTGGCGGAAGCCGGTGATGGCGCCGAAGCTTCCGAGGCCCTTGACCAGGATCTCGGTCGATGTCGGCTCGGCAGAGGATGCGGCGCCCGGACTCGCCGTTGCCACGGAGTCAGGGTCCGCGCCATCGGATGAATGCTCGAGGGCCGCGTCGAGTTCGGCAAGGCGGGACGCGAGGACCTCCTCCTCGGCCGGATGGATGGGGGCAGAAGACGGACTGGCCCCAGCGCTCGGTCGTTCCGAATCAGCCTTCGGAGGCGCGGCATCGGCCCCTCCATCGAGTCGAGGCGGGGCCGGCATGCGCTTCGCGGCAGCCGCGAACGCGGCAGGGTCCGCTATGTCGCTCAACTGCGCGTGGTACGCGTCCAGCTCTCGCTCGTACTCTGCGATGCGCTCGCGGAGTGACGTCGCCTCCGCTTCGGCGCGGGTCGCCTCGGCGGCAAGCTGCTGATCGAGCCGTGCGCGGCGGGCGGCGACACGCTGCTCAGCCTCCTGCTTGATGCGCTGCATCTCAGTGTCAGCCCAGTTTCCGACGGCGACCACGTCCACCTCCGCACCGGACTTGAGCTCCTCGCGCCGCCGCTCCGCATCAGCCTCGAGGCTGCGAACCTGCTCCTCCACCCGGGTTCGCAGGGTGGAGATGCCGGACTGCCGAGTCTCGTCGGCGACTCGTCGCATGGCGGCCACCAGATCACGCATGAAGCCCGTTGACGGCTCGCTTGACGGTGGCTTCGATCCGGCGGCTGGTGCTGGCGCGGGCTCCACAGGCTCCTGCGGCCCGTTCCCAGCGCTGTCGACAGGATCGGGCCTGCCGGAAGCGACCTCAGCCTGGGCAGGCGGCTCATCGTCACCGTCCTGCATCACCGCCTTCGGTTCCGCGGCCACCCGACTCGGCGCAGCCGCAGCCCGTGGGGTGTCCGCGGCGTCCGCGTCTGCCTCCGCGTCGGCTTCCGGGCTCGCCTCCGCGGCCCACGGCAGCCGGAAGCCCGGTCGACGCTGATTCGAGGTCATGGTGCGCTCCTGTCTCGTCCGCCAGTTGCCGCCTGCGCGTTGAATGCGAAACGGCCGGCCCACATCCTAGCGCGGGGGCGCAGTTGCGCAGCCACCTGAGGTACTGCCATGGCCTGGACCAACGGTACTCCCGTCCGCGGCATTACAAGTGCGTCATGAGGCCACGGACAGGTCGCCCGCCACCCGAGGCTAGGCGGACTCTTCCTCGCGCTCCTCGGGATGCAGGGCTCTCGAGCGGCGGCGGCGAGGCTCCGCATCCTCGCTCTCGGTGACCAGCATTGGCGGCTTGCCGTGGTCGATCGTGTCCCCGGTGATCACGACCTTCTTCACATCCGTCCGCTCCGGGATGTCGTACATCACCTCGAGCAGCGCTTCCTCCACGATCGTTCTCAGAGCGCGGGCGCCGGTCTTGCGCTCGAGCGCCAGGCGCGCGGTGGCCTCCAGCGCTTCCGGCGTGAAGACGAGCTCGACCTTGTCGAGACTCAGGAACTTGGTGAACTGCTTGGTGACCGCATTCTTCGGCTCGGTCAGAACCTTGACCAGGTCCTCCTGATCGAGTGCGGCGAGACTGACGACGACCGCCAGGCGTCCGACAAACTCCGGGATCAGACCGTACTTGAGCAGATCCTCCGGCATGAGCCTGTCGACGAGGGCCTGGCGCCGCTGCTCTTTCGACTGCTGCGTCTGCGAGCCGAAGCCGATCCCCCGCTTGCCGACCCGCTCCTCGACGATCTTCTCGAGCCCCTCGAAGGCTCCGCCGCAGATGAACAGGATGTTCGTCGTGTCGATCTGGATGAAGTCCTGGTGCGGATGCTTGCGACCGCCCTGCGGGGGAACGTTGGCGACGGTCCCCTCCAGGATCTTGAGAAGCGCCTGCTGGACGCCCTCGCCCGACACGTCGCGCGTGATGGATGGGTTGTCGGTCTTGCGCGCGATCTTGTCGATCTCGTCGATGTAGATGATGCCGCGCTGGGCGCGCTGGACATCAAAATCGGCGGCCTGGATGAGCCGCAGCAGGATGTTCTCGACATCCTCACCGACGTAGCCCGCCTCGGTGAGAGAGGTTGCATCGGCGATGCAGAAGGGAACGTCCAGGACCTTGGCCAGGGTCTGCGCCAGCAGCGTCTTGCCGGAGCCGGTGGGGCCAACGAGCAGAACGTTCGACTTGCCGAGCTCGACCTCGTCGACCTGGTGTCCGGCGTTGACGCGCTTGTAGTGGTTGTAGACGGCTACCGACAGGACCTTCTTGGCCTGATCCTGGCTGATGACGTAGCTGTCCAGCTGGTCCTTGATCTTGCGCGGGCTCGGCAGCGCAGCCGTCTGCGCCTTGCCACCGGCGCGCGGCGTCTCCAGCATCTCCTCTTCGATGATCTCCTGGCAGAGGTTGATGCACTCGTCGCAGATGTACACGCCCTGGCCGGCAATGAGCTTGCGGACCTGTTCCTGGCTCTTGCCGCAGAACGAACAGCGGTACGGGACCTTGGATTTCGTCGTCATCGGATGCCGATGGTAGCACGGGCACCCGACGCCTCCGCATCCCCCATTGGTCGTGGGATGCACCGATGCCGCAGCTGCGCTTCGCGCGCCGCAAGGCGAAACCTACTTCTTCGGCTTGTCGGCCTCTGCCACCTCGTCGGCCGTGGGCACCTCGCCGCCGGCCGCCTGGGTCATGCTGATCAGCGACTCGTTGACACCGTGGAAGACCTCATCGATGAGGCCGTACGCCTTCGCCTCTTCCGGGCTCATGAAGTAGTCGCGCTCCGACTCGCGCTTCACCTTTTCGACCGTCTGGCCCGTGTGCTCGGCCAGGATCTCCAGCAGTCGATTGACGAGATGCAGGTTCTCGCGCATCTGGATCTCGACGTCCGGGGTGTTGCCACGGAAGCCGGACGAACCCTGGTGGATCATGATCCGGCTGTTCGGCAGCGCGTAGCGCTTGCCGGTGGCACCCGCCGCCAGCAGCACCGCACCCATCGAGGCCGCCTGACCGATGCAGATCGTGCTGACCGGGGCGCGCAGGTACTGCATCGTGTCATAGATCGCCAGTCCGCTGGTGACCACGCCGCCCGGCGAGTTGATATACAGCTGGATGTCCTTCTCCGGGTCCTCGCTCTCGAGAAAGAGGAGCTGGGCGATGATGAGGTTTGCGACGTTGTCCTCGACCGCGTCACCAAGGAAGATGATGCGGTCCTTGAGCAGGCGGCTGTAGATATCGAACGCACGCTCGCCGCGGGCGCTCGACTCGATGACCATCGGGACGAGCATCGTTATTCGGACTCCTTGGTCTGCTCGGTGGGTTCTGTCGCCTCAACGGCCGTATCGGCCCCAGCGGCTCGCTCGACGAGCCTGTCGATCAGTGTACGGTTGCGGAGCGTCATGCGCAGGTAGCTGCGGCCACGACGTGACGTGAGGTACTCGCGCAGCTTCGCATCATTGTCGTACCGGGCCAGTTGCTCCGCGATCTCCGCCTCGATATCGGCGTCGCTCGCGTCGACTCCCTCTTTCTCGGCGATCGCCGACAGGACGAGGAGCGTCTTCACCCTGCGCGTGGCGGGCTCGCGCAGCTCGGTCGCGAGCTCCTCCGGACTCTGCTTCGAGAGCGCCAGGTACTGCTCCATGCCGATGCTCTGCCGGGCAAGCCGCGTGCGCAGCTCATCGCGCATGATCTCGATCTCGTTGGTGACCATCACCTCGGGGATCTCGACCGTGGCGTTCGTCGTCGCGAAGTCGATGATCCGGTCGCCGAAGGCATGGCGCGCCTCGGCCCCGGCTCGCTTCTCCATGGCCTCGCGGATCTCAGATCGCAGCTCATCGACGGTTTCGACGTCACCCACGCTCTTCGCGAAGTCGTCGGTCAGCTCGGGCAGGAGCTTCTCGCGCAGGTCGAGCAGCTCCACCTCGAAGTGCGTCTGCCTGCCCTGGAGCTCCTCGACCCGATAGTCGTCGGGAAAGGTGATGTTGAAGCCCTTTTCATCGCCGATCTTCATGCCGACGAGGTTCGCCTCCCAGCCCGGGATCATGCGGTCCTCGCCGATCACCAGTGGCATCCGATCGGCGCTCCCGCCCTCGAACGGCTCACCCTCGACCGTGCCGATGAATTTCACGCTCGCGATGTCCCCGTCCCGGGCCGCGCGATCATCAATGGGCCGCAGCGTCGCCTGCTGCTCGCGCAGCTCGGCGATCACCTGCTCAACCTGCTCGTCGGTCACCTCGGGCGTCTCGAGCTGGAACGAATAGTCGGAATACGAGCCGAGCTCGACCTCCGGTCGCACCGGGACCGTGGCGGTGAAGGTGATCGGCTGTCCCTCCACGACCGACGAAGGGTCGATATCGACCTCCGGCTGGTCGATGGGGACCACGTTCGCCTGGTCGAGGGCGCGGTCGTACGAATCGCTGACGAGGTGATCGATCGCCTCCGCAAGCACACTGTTCCGGCCGACGAATCGGTCGATCACATGGCGCGGCGCCTTGCCCGGTCGGAAGCCCGGCACTTTCGTGCGCTCCGCGACGTGCTTATAGGCGGTGGCGAAGTGCCGGTCGACCTCATCGGATGGGACCTCAATCTCGAGGACCATCTTCGAGCCCGGTTCCGGTCGCGTCGATATGGTGACCAATTGAGCTCCTGTGCGGCGTGGTGGGCGAGGCGAGATTCGAACTCGCACGTCTTGCGACACCGGCTCCTAAGGCCGGCGCGTCTGCCGTTCCGCCACTCGCCCAATTCGGATCTGCTGGCGGCCCGGCGCTGAGTCTACCAATGGACCGATGCAACCGCTGCCCGTTCCGCGGACGGTTCGAGGCGTGCCGCTCCGCTGTGCAGCGCGCAGGTCAGGCCACTACCGGTCGCGCGAGCTCATCCCGGCGTATTGGTCGCGCTTCTCCGCGTCGGCGGCTCCTGCACGCTCCTCGGACTTCCTGGTCACGTCGTTCTTGGCATGCCGCGGGTCAGGCTCTGCCGCGCCGCCCGCCGTCCCGATGGCGTCGAGCGGGGCGATTCCCGAAGGTGGCTCGCCCGACAGGAATCGCTCGACGGCCTTGCG
>JACDBZ010000215.1 GCA_013694645.1 Chloroflexota bacterium | reverse complement strand
CCGCCTCGTGAGCGGATGGCAGAAGCTCCTCCAGAGCGTCGGTCCGCGAGCACGTGAAGCGGCCGTGTGCGCCGCGCACCTCGCCACCATCGGCCATGGCACGCACGACCGCGATCCATGCTCCCTCTCCGTCAGCCGGTTCGCGACCGTCGACGGTGGGAACCAGGTAGTGGTCCGGCGGTCCGTCATCGGCATAGGCCACCTCCAGCACGGAGAGCTCTGCCGGATCCAGGCGCGCAGCGTCCAACTGCGAAACGGTGGCGATCGGCCGCTGCTTGGCGCGGAACCAGCGCTGGCCCACGAGCCAGTCACGGCTGAGTGACGATGTCACTGAGTGCCGAACATCAATCGATACCGCCGATGCCGTGGGACGCCCAGCCGGTGGCCGTCGTCCCGTCACACGAACCGCCCCGTGAGTCAATGACGCGCTCACGCGGTCCCAGCTCGTCAACAATCCGCTCGGTGCATCGATCTGAGCCGTCGTGACGACTCGAGCCTTCATCCGCGCGGGAACTGATTCGGGCAGCGTATAGCTGACGGGGCTGGGCGACGTGGCGCAGCCATTCAATCATCAGCCGCATGAGTTGACGGAGGTGTCGCCTCGTCCGTCGGCGTCGATGGCGGGTTGGGCCACGGAAGGTCCAGGCCCGGATCGGCGATCAACCGCCGCCATCGGTCAGCTCGAACCAGAGGAAGTCATGCGGGCCGAGCGTCAGCAGGTAGGGAAGCTCGCCGATCGGCGGGAAGTGCACGCGACCGATCAGTTCGACGGGCACGCGGCCCATGAAGCGAGAAAGATCAAGCTCCACGTACTGCGCGAAGCGCGATAAGTTCGCGACGCAGAGGATCGAGGTGGCCTCGTGCTCGCGCAGGTAGGCGAGAACGCGGCGGTTCTCCGGATGCAGAAACTCGAGCGATCCGCGGCCGAAGACCGGGTGCGCTCGTCGCACGCGGATGAGCCGCTTCATCCAGTTGAGGAGGGAGCCGGGCACGCGGTCCTGCGACTCCACATTGACCGCCTGGTAGCCGTAGACCGGATCGGCCACCAGGGGTGCGTAGAGCGCGTGGACATCGGCGCGGCTGAAGCCGGCGTTTCGGTCGCCGGTCCACTGCATCGGCGTACGAACGCCATTGCGATCGCCGAGGTAGACGTTGTCGCCCATCCCGATCTCGTCGCCGTAATAGATGACGGGCGTGCCATGCATCGAGAAGAGGAGCGAGTTGAGGAGCTCGATCCGTCGCCGGCTGTTGTCGACCAGGGGCGCGAGGCGTCTGCGAATGCCGACATTGATCCGCATTCGGGCGTCCTTGGCGTATTCGGCGTACATGAAGTCACGCTCCTCGTCCGTCACCATCTCGAGCGTCAGCTCATCGTGGTTGCGCAGGAAGAGCGCCCACTGGGCCTCGTCGGGGATGTGCGGCGTCTGATCCATGATCTCGACGATCGGATAGCGGTCCTCGCGCCGCAGCGCGATCCAGATGCGCGGCATGAGCGGAAAGTGGAACGCCATGTGGCATTCGGGAGCCGTTGCGTCGCCGAAGTAGGGCAGCACGTCCGGCGGCCATTGGTTCGCCTCTGCCAGCAGCATGCGGCCCGCGTAACGAGCGTCCATCCCGGCTCGCAGGCGCTTCAGGACCGCGTGCGTCTCGGGCAGGTTCTCCCCATTTGTCCCCTCTCGCTCGACCAGGTACGGCACGGCGTCCAGGCGCAGACCATCCACGCCGAGGTCAAGCCAGAAGCGCATGACGCGCAGCACCGCCCGCACGACCTGCGAGTTGTCGAAGTTCAGGTCGGGCTGATGAGCGAAGAACCGATGCCAGTAGTACTGCTGTGACTCCTGGTCCCAGGTCCAGTTCGACGTTTCGGTGTCGGTGAAGATGATCCGCGCATCGGCGTACTTCTGATCGGTGTCGCTCCACACGTACCAATCGCGCTTCGGGCTGTTGCGGCTGGCGCGCGACTCGACGAACCACGGGTGCTGGTCGCTGGTGTGGTTGATGACGAGCTCGGTGATGACGCGCAGGCCACGCCGATGCGCCTCACGCACGAAGCCGCGGAACTCGCGCAGGGAGCCGTAATCGGGATGCACCTCGGTGAAGGCGGCGATGTCGTAGCCATCATCGCGAAGCGGTGAGGGGTAGAACGGCAGCAGCCAGATGGCCGTGACACCGAGATCGGCGATGTAGTCCAGCCTCTCCGCGAGGCCCGCGAAATCGCCGACGCCGTCATTGGTCGAGTCGTTGAAGGCCTTGACATGCAGCTGGTAAATGATCGCGTCCTTGTACCAGTGCGGGTCGTCGCGCAGAAGGAGGGGAGGCGCGCTCTCGGGTCGAGGCAGGGCGTCGGCGGCGATCGAGGGCGCAACTGGTCTAGTCAACGGACCTGGTCAACCTCCACGGACATCGGATGGGTTGAGAGTCAACGGTCGAGCGGAGCGACCGTGAAGATGTGAAACGGTTCGCCCGCGGGGTCCAGAACGACCGAAATATCGGCACCGCGCTCCTGCGACGTCCGACCGGTCATCAAGTCGGTGACCACGTACGGCTGGTCCCAGCCGATGCCGACCGCCGGCAGGTCGGGATGCAGGATCGCACGCTCGGCAGTCGTGGGGTCGCAATTCACCGCAACATAGACCGGATCGCGCCAGCGGTGGGGGTGGCCGGTCAGCGGGTCCACCTTGCCGTGTGGCAGCGCCTTCCGATAGAAGAGCGTTCGCTGGCCGCTCACGTTCTCGAAGCGCAGGTTCTCGTATCGCCTCAGCGCCGGCAGTTGGGCCCGAAGCCGGTTCAGCTCGCCGATGAGCAGCTTGATGTTCCCCTTCGCGTCCCAGTCGCGCGCGCGGATCTCGAACTTCTCCGAGTCGAGGTACTCCTCACGCTCACCCAGCCGAGCCGACTCGCACAGCTCCCAGCCGGAGTAGATGCCGTAGCTGGACGAGAGGGTTGCGGCGAGGACCGATCGGATGACGAAGGCGGGTCGCCCGTGATCGAGGTGGTGCGGATTGATGTCCGGCGTGTTGGTGAACAGGTTGCCCCGGAAATACTCGACCATCTCGCTCTGCGTCAGCTCGATCAGGTAATCCCGCAGCTCTGCGGCGGTTTCGCGCCAGGTGAAATAGGTATAGCTCTGCGTGAAGCCGACCTTGGCCAGCTGCCGCATCATCTTCGGCTTCGTGAACGCTTCCGACAGGAAGATCGTCTCGGGATGGTCACGCTGGATCTCCGCGATCAGCCAGGCCCAGAACGAGATCGGCTTGGTGTGCGGATTGTCGACCCGAAATATTTGGACGCCCCGCTCGATCCAGACCTCGAAGATGCGCTTCCATTCGTGCCAGAGTGCGCGGCGCTCGGCCACGTCCTCGCCGCCGAAGTCGACCGGGTAGATGTCCTGGTACTTCTTCGGCGGGTTCTCGGCGTACTTGATGCTGCCGTCCGGCGAGTGTCGGAACCAGTCGGGATGTTGCGCCACGTATGGATGATCCGGCGACGCCTGGATGGCGACGTCCATCGCCAGCTCCATGCCGTGATCCTCGACGGCCTTGCGGAAATGGAGGAGCTCGCGCAACCCGCCCAGCTCCGGCGCGACCGTGTCATGACCGCCATCCGCTGAGCCGATGGCGTACGGTGAACCAACGTCGTCCGCACGCGCGTCCAGGGTGTTGTTGCGACCCTTGCGGTTCGTCCTCCCGATCGGGTGAATCGGAGGAAGATAGACAACGTCGAATCCCATGGCGGCGATCTGTGGGAGACGCCATTCCGCCTGCGTCAGGGTCGTGGCCGCCGGTCGTTTGGGATCTCGCCCCTGCGAGCGCGGGAAGAGCTCGTACCAGGCGCCGAACCTGGCGCGCTCGCGGTCGACCACGAGCGGCAAGTGCGGCGATCGGGAGGCGAACCGAAGGTCGGGGTGACGGCGCATTGCGGTGAGAAGATCCTCCCCGACGAGGGCCGCGGCGCGCGTCACTTCGGAGCGGGCGCGCTTCAGGTCGGCGAGCCCGTCGCGAATGCGGGACGCATCGTCGTGGGCATCGGCCTCCTCGGCGCGCCGCAGCGCGGCCACCGCCAGCAGCCGCCCCTCCTCGATCTCGTTCGGGACGGCGATGCCGGCGTCGAGCTTCTTGCGAAGGCCGTCGCGCCACGAGCCGAACGCGTCCCGCCATGCCTCGATGGCGTAGACGTGCCGCCGGTTACGGGAGAGCTCAACGTGGCCGGACCAACGGTCGTTGTCGATCGGCCGCATCGGCGTCCGACGCCACGTGGTCTCGTCGTCTGCCCGGAGCAGCACGACGGCATCGAGCAGGTCGTGCCCGTCGGCGAAGATATCGGCGGTCACCAGCAGCTGGTCCCCGACCACGCGCTTGATCGGGTGGCGACCGCCGTCCAGCTCCGGCGTTATCCGCTCGATGATGATGCTGCGCCGGCTGCCGATCGCATCGGCCTCCGGCCCGGAGGCATCGACGACCGTGGCCATCGCGCGTCGGACGCCCGCTCTCGTGGTTGTCATGGATATGCGAAACCCTACCCGATCGGACACGCGATCGGCGCCATGGACTGATCTCGGCGACAATCGGACCAATGCCCACGCTTCATCGTCGCGTCCCGTTGATCCTCATCCTGGCTCTGCTCGCCGCATGCGCCACGCCATCCGATTCGAGCTCTGGACCGACGGTGACGTCCGTCCAGCCGTCGAGTCCGACAGACAGCGCCTCCGCCGAGCCCGGTCCGGCTGAACCGGGCAGCGTTACCCCATCCGCTGTGGCTTCTTCCGGGGCCGGCGCCGATGATCCGCCGCCCCTGGCCCTCGAGACGGTGGCAGAGGGGCTCTCGGCGCCGATCGGGATCGCATCGGCAGCGGGAGGCTGGTTGCTCGTCAACGAACAGGCCGGCCGGGTGATCGGCGTCCACCCGCAGCGCGGAGAACGATCGACCGTCCTCGACATTCGCGATCGCGTCCTCGGCGAGGGGGAGCGCGGCCTGCTGGGACTGGTGCTCCACCAGGATTGGCCGGACGACAATCGGGCCTTCGTGCACTACAGCGATCGCGACGGCAACACGGTCCTCTCCGAGTTCGCCGGCGGCCAGGATGGCGATGCGGCACCGATCCTCGATCCGTCCAGCGAGGTCGTCCTCATGCGCGTCGAACAACCCTTTGCGAACCACAACGGAGGTCAGCTCGCGTTCGGGCCGGACGGCTACCTGTGGTTCGGCCTGGGCGACGGCGGCTCAGGCGGCGATCCCTTCGGCAATGGCCAGGACGCGTCGACACTCCTCGGCTCAATCCTGCGCATGGACGTGGCCGAGCCGGGCGCGTACGCCATACCCGACGACAACCCATTCGCCGACGGGTCCGATGGTGCACCGGAGGTCTTCCTCTTCGGGCTTCGCAATCCGTGGCGCTTCAGCTTCGATGTGGAGACCGAGGCTCTCTGGGTCGCCGACGTGGGCCAGAACTCCTACGAGGAAGTCAATCGGGTGGATCCCATGGCCGATGCGGGTGCCAACCTGGGCTGGAACCTCATGGAGGCATCGCACTGCTTCGCCGACACCACCTGCTCATCCGACGGCCTGATCCTGCCGTTGGTGGAGTACGGCCGCGATCTCGGCTGCTCGGTCACGGGAGGCCATGTCTATCGCGGCACGGCGATCGAGGGACTCAACGGCTGGTACCTGTTCAGCGACTACTGTTCGGGCCTTCTCCTCGGAATCCGCTCCGACGCTGAGGCGCCGGGGGACGGCAGCGCGCTGACGCCGCGCATTCTGCTCGAGACCGGACGCTCCATCAGCAGCTTCGGCGCGGACGCGGACGGTGAGCTCTACGTGACCGATATCGGCGGCGGTCTCCTCTCGCGAATCGTGGCTGGCGGCTGACCGAGCGCGCCGAGCGCGCGCAACGAGGTCCATCTGCCGCGACCGATCACCAGGTGGTCCAGCAGCTCAATGTCGAGCAGGCGGCCCGCCTCAGCCAGCTCGGCCGTGATGCGCAGGTCGTCGGCGGAAGGCCCCGCGTCGCCTGACGGATGGTTGTGCGCCACGATGATCGCCGCAGCGCAGGCACGAACGGCGTCGCGAAAGACCTCCCCGACCCGTACCGACGACCCGGCGAGGTTCCCGCGATACACGGTCCGCTCGGCGGTGACGACGTTCTTCGTGTCCAGGAGCAGTACCCGCAGCTCTTCCCGCTCGAGGGCACCCATCGCGTCGATGAGTGGCTCCGCAACGTCCGCGGGGGTGCGAATCAGCCACGGATCAGCGGGCCAGGCGCGGGCGACCCGCCGTCCGAGCTCGGCGCAGGCCGCAATACGCAGCGCGGCTGCCTGCGAGAGCCCTGCCACGCGAAGCTCGATCGGCAGAGCGCGCGCCACCTCGGCGAGGGTCCCGAAGCGATCGAGCAGCCGACGTGCCACGCGTGGAGCAGCCGCCCTGTCGCCGATGATTGTCGCCAGCAGCTCCTCGTCTCCCGACGCCTCAGTGCCATGACGGTCGAAGCGCTGGCCGTGCGAGCGGGCGGGCAGCCGCTCAATCGGGAGCGCAGTGGGCAGTGGTATGGGCTGGTGGGTCATGGGCGCTCACGATAGCCATCTGCGCTCACCGGCCCATTACCGGCGGCTTACCAGGAGTCGCTCAGACCGGAAGCCGGACCAGGTCGAAGCGGACGAGGAGCGCAAGTGCGACCGAGATGCCGTTGACCGTCGCGTGCATCGCGATCGGCGCCAGCAGATTACCGGTCCGCTGGTAGACCCAGGCGAGC
>JACDBZ010000288.1 GCA_013694645.1 Chloroflexota bacterium | reverse complement strand
GCCACCTCGGTGGTACCACCGCCGATGTCGACGATCAGGCTTCCCGATGGTTCGCTGACCGGTAGGCCGGCGCCGATGGCAGCCGCCATCGGCTCCTCGATCAGGCGCGCCCAGCGGGCCCCTGCATTGATCGTCGCGTCCCGTACGGCCCGCTTCTCCACCTCGGTCACGCCCGAGGGAATGCCGACCAGCACGCGCGGGCGCGGGATGCGGGCGTATCGGTCATGCACCTTGTTGATGAAGTAGCGGATCATCTGCTCGGTGACGTCGAAGTCGCTGATGACGCCGTCGCGCAAGGGCCTGATGGCCACGATGCTGGCAGGCGTCCGTCCGACCATGCGCTTCGCCTCCGCGCCGATGGCGAGCACGCGCTTGGTGCGCGTGTCCATCGCTACCACCGAGGGCTCGCTGATGACGATGCCTCGGTTGCGAACGGTGACGAGGGTGTTGGCCGTGCCGAGGTCAATTCCCACGTCGTGGCTGAGGAGGCCGAGCAGGCCGTCGAAGAGTCCCAAGGTCCCTCTCGTGATTGCTCGTGGTCGCCGGCCCGTGGCACGACAGGGCGGACGCGAAATGTATACCGATGGCGGTGCTTTCGGGCACCTGAGCGCGGCGCTACCCTACCACGGCCTCCGATCCGCCCAAGCCGGACAATCGCCGGCGGGCCGGCCCGGACCCGAACCCCCCGGATTCACATCCCGTGTGCGTGTGGACGGTCAACCTTCGCACCGGTGTGCGTGCAGGGTGCTCGAACCGCCACATTCACACCCCGGCGGCGCGAGGGTGCGATTAAGGCCACGAAGGCGGCGACTCGGCTGCGTGAGCCCCATGCGGAGTGCTGGCGTGTGAATGTGGGGCTGCCGGGGCCTCGCCCGCTGCCTCGCGCCGCCGGGGTGTGAATCCGGTGTCCCGCTCACCTCACAACAGTACGCCCGGCACCCTCGCACGCATCTTGCGGCGCACACGCAGCGTATGGTTAGCTCGATGACGCCCGCCCAGCACGCCCAGCACGCCCCGCCGGCCGAAGAGATCGCGCGCCTGGCGCGTGGCGATCATCACGATCCCCACGCCATCCTGGGTGCGCACCCCGTCGAGGGCGGCACGGTCGTCCGCGCCTACCACCCCGATGCCAAGGTCGCCGCGCTGGTCGCACCGAACGGCGGCACGGCACCGATGGAGCCGCTGGGCGACGGCCTCTGGGCGGGCGTGGTGCCCGACCTGGCGCCGGGTGAGTTCGCCTACCGGGTTCGTTTCGGCTTCCCCGACGGCAATGCCTGGGAGCTTGACGATCCATATCGGTTCAGCCCGACCCTCGGCGAGGTGGACCTGCACCTGATCAGCGAGGGGACGCATGAGCGGCTGTACGACGTGCTCGGCGCCCATCCGCGTGCCCACCAGGGCGTCCACGGCGTGAGCTTCGCGGTCTGGGCACCAAACGCTCGAAGCGTGCGCATCGTCGGCGACTTCGATCGCTGGGACGGCCGCCTGATGCCGATGCGTTCGCTGGGCGCGACCGGCGTATGGGAGCTCTTCGTGCCCGGCATCGGCGCCGGCGAGCTGTACAAGTTCGAGGTCCTGGGCAGCGACGGCAAGCTTCGCCTCAAGGCCGACCCGCTCAGTTTCGCGATGCAGGTCCGGCCCGAGACGGCGTCGCGCGTCTGGGATCCATCGGCCTATCCCTGGACCGATGGCGCATGGATGGCCGAGCGTGCGGCGCGCAATCCCTACACGTCGCCGATGGCGGCCTACGAGGTCCACCTCGGCTCATGGATGCGCAACGACGATGGGTCATGGCTTGGATACCGCCAGGCGGCCGACAAGCTCGTCGAGCACTGCCGTCGCTTCGGCTTCACCCATGTCGAGCTGCTCCCCGTGGCGGAGCATCCGTTCGATGGCTCCTGGGGCTACCAGGTGACCGGCTACTTCGCGCCGACCGCTCGGTTCGGCAACCCCGATGACTTCGCCGCCATGGTCGACACGCTCCACAACGCGGGCATCGGGGTGATCGTCGACTGGGTGCCGGCGCATTTCCCGACCGACGACTTCGCGTTGCGACGCTTCGACGGCACCGCCCTCTACGAGCACGCCGACCCACAGCGCGGCGAGCATCCCGATTGGGGCACCCTGATCTTCGACTTCGGCCGAGCCGAGGTGCGCAACTTCCTGGTCGCCAACGCGCTCTTCTGGCTGGATCGCTATCACATCGATGGGCTGCGGGTGGATGCCGTGGCCTCCATGCTCTACCTCGACTACAGCCGCAAGGCCGGCGAGTGGACGCCCAACGTGCACGGCGGGCGTGAGAACCTGGAGGCGGTCGCCTTCCTGCGCGAGATGAACGAGCGCGTGTACAGCCTCTTCCCCGGGGCCGTGACGATCGCCGAGGAGTCGACCTCCTTCCCCGGCATCACCCGTCCCACGTACCTCGGTGGGATCGGCTTCGGCTTCAAATGGGACATGGGCTGGATGCACGACACGCTCGAGTACTTCAGCGAGGATCCGGTCCATCGGCGCTTCCACCA
>JACDBZ010000211.1 GCA_013694645.1 Chloroflexota bacterium | reverse complement strand
GGCCGAATCGTCCTCATCATCGGCGTCGTCCTGGTGGTCTTCGGGGGCTTGGCGATGCTTGGCGTGCGTCTGCCATTCGGGCGCTTGCCGGGCGACATCGCCATCGAGGGAGAACGGGGTGGGATCTACATCCCGATCGTTACGATGATCATCGCCAGCATCGTGCTCACCGTGCTGCTCAACATCTTCCTGCGTCGATGAGGGCAGCCGGAGTACCTCGCGCAAATTCGCGTCAGAGGGGCTCCGCGCGGGAGTAGGCTGCGCAGCGGCACCGGCCCGGCGTGCCCATGCCCCGGAAGGCGCGTGCCATGGAGTGGAGGGTTATCCCGAGTGACGGCAACGGAGGCACCACGTAGCGAGCGGGTCGCGCCCAGCGGAGGCGGTGGAGGACTCGACTCGTTCTTCAAGCTCACGGAGCGGGGGACAACCGTCGGGACGGAGGTGAAGGCTGGGCTGGCCACCTTCATGGTCATGTCCTACATCCTGTTCCTGAATCCGTCGATCCTGTCGGCCATGTTCATCCCGCAGGGTGAGCAGGCGGTGATGGACTTCATCGCTCCCGCGGCCGCGGCCACGGCGCTGATCGCGGGCCTGCTGAGCATTGCGATGGGCCTGGTCAGCAACTACCCGATCGCGCTGGCCGCTGGGCTCGGCATCAACGGCGCGGTCGCATTCGGCCTGGTGCTCACGACCGGACTGACGCCCGCGGGCGCCATGGGCGTCATCGTGATCGAGGGCCTCGTCGTTCTCCTGCTCGTCCTCGTGGGTCTGCGCGAAGCGATCATGCATGCCGTGCCGCTGACCCTGAAACGGGCGATCGGCGTCGGCATCGGCCTGTTCATCCTGTTCATCGGCCTCGTGGATGCTGGTGTGGTCATCAACGCGCCCGATGCGTCCGGACCGGTACCCGTGCAGTTCGTCTTCCCGAGCACGCCCGAGCTCGGGGTCTTCTTCCTTGGACTGCTGGTGACGATAATTCTCTTCGTGAGAAAGGTGCCGGGAGCGCTCATCCTCAGCATCATTGTCACCACGATCATTGCCCTCATCGTCGGGGTGCAACCGTTCCCGGCCAGCCTGACCTCGCCGTTCGACTTCTCGACGCTCGGCATGTTTGACGTCACGAACGTCTTCTCGACGCTCGGCCTTGTGGCGGCGGTCCTGACGATCTTCAGCTTCATGCTGACCGACTTCTTCGACACC
The DNA here is from genome assembly GCA_013694645.1 of Chloroflexota bacterium. Taxonomy (GTDB): domain Bacteria; phylum Chloroflexota; class Limnocylindria; order QHBO01; family QHBO01; genus JACDBZ01. Next base: position 3,736 of record JACDBZ010000211.1, on the reverse strand, counting down.
ATGGGAACGGCCACCGGTCTCGCCGAACAGGCCGGCCTCGCCGAAAAGGATGGGCGCGTGCCTGGCGTCGGACGCCTGCTGCTGGTCGATTCGGTCGGCGCAGTCGCGGGTGGCGCTGCCGGCATCAGCTCGAACACGAGCTACATCGAGAGTGCCGCCGGGATCGCCGAAGGCGGTCGGACGGGGCTGACGGCGGTTGTGGTCGGCGTCCTGTTCCTCTTCTCGATCCTGCTCTCGCCGCTGGCCACGCTCGTTCCCTTCGTCGCCACCGGACCGGTCCTCGTGGTCGTCGGCTATCTCATGGCCGTGATGATCAGGGACATCGACTTCGGCGACATCGAGGAGGGACTTCCCGCGCTGCTGACCCTGATCCTGATGCCGCTGACGTTCAGCATCACGATCGGGATCGGTGCCGGGTTCATCACCTGGGTGCTGATCAAGGTGGCGCTCGGCAAGCTCGGCGCGATCCATCCGCTGATGTGGCTGGTGGCGATCGCATTCCTGATCTATTTCGCGCAGGCACTCCTCCCCGGCGGGATCAGCGCCTGATCATTTCCTGAACCGATGGCGCCCGGCCGGACGTTCCGGCCGGGCGCTACGCTTTGGGCGTGACTGCCCCGCGACTGCGTGTCGACGATTTCGACTATGACCTCCCGGTCGATGCGATCGCCCAGGTCCCGGCCGAACCTCGGGACGCATCCCGCCTCCTCGTCCTGGATCGATCGCGTCCGGGTGAGGTACGCCACCTGATCTTCCGTGACATCGGCGAACTCCTGGACGCGGGCGATCTGCTCGTCGTCAACGATTCGCGGGTCATCCCGGCTCGGCTGCCGGCGTCGCGGGGCAGCGGCGGTTCGGCCGAGATCCTCCTCCTGCGGCCACTGCCGAATGAGCCGCACCGCTGGGAGGCGCTTGTCCGACCATCACGACGGATTCCCGACGGGGAGCGGCTCACCCTGCGCACGGGCGAGACGGTCGAGGTCGGAGAGCGGACCGGCGACGGGACGCGCCTGGTCCGGTTTGACGGTGACCCGGGCGCCGTCATGGCCGCGGCCGGCGAGATGCCGCTGCCGCCGTACATCCACGACCGATCGGCGCCTGCCGATCGCTACCAGACGGTCTACGCGCGCCCGCCGGGGTCGGCGGCGGCTCCCACCGCCGGGTTGCACTTCACGCCGGGACTGCTGGCTTCGCTCGAGACGCGGGGTGTGAGGCGCGCCTCGGTCACGCTCCACGTCGGGCTCGACACCTTCCGCCCGCTCGAGGGCGAGTTCATCGATGAGCACCGCATCCATCGCGAGTGGTTCGAGATCCCATCCATGACCCGCCAGGCACTCGAGGCGACCCTTTCGGCTGGCGGACGTGTCGTCGCGGTGGGCACGACCGCGGTTCGTGTGCTCGAGACCGCGGCGCGGACCGGCGCGACGTCGGGTTGGACTGATCTGTACATCACGCCCCCCCATGCACTGTCATCGGTGGATGTGCTCGTCACCAACTTCCACCTGCCTCGCAGCTCGCTGCTGCTGCTCGTCACCGCCTTCGTGCAGTCCGGGATGAGTGAGGCCGATGCCTACGAGGCGCGTGATGCGCTCCTCGGCGCCTACCGATCGGCGCTCGATGCGGGGTATCGGTTCTTCAGCTTTGGCGACGCCATGCTGATCATCTGATTCCGTAATTCTCTGTTCGCCGTCAGGTGATGCCTCTGGTGACTGAGTGGCGGTCCCGAGCGCTCTGTCACCGTCAGCCATTCATCGGGCGAATCAGAAGTCGGAACATGCCAGGCTGGCACCGTCACATCGCGTCGATCCCAGTCACTGGAGGGCCGATCCCATTCACTGGAGGAATGGCTGACGGGAGGCCATCCCGCGAGACCGCCAATGATTCGCCGTCAGACTCCACTGGCGGCGAGAGGACCGAATCAGGCCTGGTCGTCGGACCGGGTCGGAACAGCTTCCTTCTCCTCGTCAGAGAGGCCGACGACCTCTTCGCCTGCGCCGATCGGCACGGCCCTGGTCTCGGGCGCGGCGTCGTCTTTCGCTGGCTGATCGCCATTCGCCACCGCTTCGGAGGTCGCGAGGGTCTGGGTCGCGCTGGGCTCTGCCGAGTCCGTCGATGCGGGGATCGGCCGCGGCCCGCCGGGAATCACGCCGGGCACGTCACTCGAGACGCGACCGGCCGGCACGCCGAATGGCTCGGCCATCACCGCGCACACGCGAGCGAGGTCGCACAGGGCCTGCCCCAGATCCGCGGATTCGGTGGCCGCCTCGAAATGCGGGTGATGCAGCCGGAACGACCAACGGGTGCGGTGTTCGCGGGCCCACAGGCGGAAGGTATCGGCGCGGAGCTCGACGCCGCGCAGCACCTGCCAGGGGTACATGAGCATCGCCAGTCGGTATCGGGCCGAAGATCCGAAGGGCGCATAGCGGTGGTCGAGCAGGCCGACCTCCGTGGCCACCATCACGCGGCGCTCATCGCCCTCCGTGCCCGCTTCCAGGGCATAGACGGCCAGGTCCTCGACCCCGAGGCTCTCAAGTTCAATCGCGATCCATTCCTTCACTTCGTCGTTCAGGAACGGCATCCTCGGCCATTCATTCAATCGCACGCGACGATCACCTCTCCGTGGTGTACGTAGCCTATCCTCTCCGGCGGTGTCAACGTCCGCTCCCTTCGCCCATTCTTTCACGCCGACCGGCGTCGGTCGCGCCCGGCTGGGCCGGATCAAGACCCCGCACGGCGTGGTCGAGACTCCCGAATACATGCCGGTAGGCACCCAGGCCACGGTCAAGGCGCTCACGCCCGGCGACCTGCACGCTGCCGGTGCGCAGATGATCCTCGGAAATGCGTATCACCTCAACCTGCGACCGACCGCGGAGCGGATCGCGCGACTGGGTGGCCTGCATCGGTTCATGGCCTGGGACGGACCGATCCTGACCGATTCCGGCGGATTCCAGGTCTTCAGCCTGGCTGACCTCCGCCGCGTCGATGACGATGGTGCCACGTTCACGTCGTACCTCGATGGCTCGACGCACCGCCTGACGCCGGAGCGCGCCATGGAGATCCAGGCACTGCTGGGCTCGGACATCGCGATGGCCTTCGACCAGCTCGTGGATCCGGCGCTCCCGCGCGTGGAGGTTGCAGAGGCCATGGAGCGCACTCACCGGTGGGCGGCGAGATCGCTGGTCGCGCGGGCCCGTCCGGATCAGGCGGTGTTCGGCATCATCCAGGGTGGCGTCGATGCGGAGCTGCGCCGCCGATCCGCGGCTGCCATCAGCGCGCTGCCATTCGACGGGATCGCCATCGGCGGCCTGTCGGTGGGGGAGTCGAAAGCCGATATGGCCCGCACGTTGGACGTGGTGGCGGACGCGCTGGGCGAGGATCCGCGACCGCGCTACCTGATGGGTGTCGGCTCCCCGGTCGACTTCTTCACTGCCGTTGAGCGGGGCATCGACCTGTTCGACTGCGTCCTGCCGACGCGTGTCGCCCGGACCGGCCAGGTGTGGACGGATGCCGGCCGACTGAACCTGCGCAATGCGGCCTTTCAGGATGACCCTGAACCGATCGATGCAGGCTGCGCCTGCGAGGCGTGCCGCAACCATTCGCGCGCCTATATCGCGCACCTCTTCCGTGCCCGTGAACTCCTCGCGTATCGGCTCGCGACGATCCACAACGTGACCTGGACGCTGGCGCTCCTGGGCCAGCTGCGCGCTTCCCTGGTGGATGGCTCATTTGCGATGCT
>JACDBZ010000210.1 GCA_013694645.1 Chloroflexota bacterium | reverse complement strand
AACGAGGAGGAGCCGTCGGAGATAGCGGCGCGCGAGGCCGGCATCAGCTTCATCAAGCTCGATGGCAGCATCGGCTGCATGGTCAATGGCGCCGGCCTGGCGATGACGACCATGGACCTCGTCGAGCTTGCCGGCGGCGAGCCGGCCAACTTTCTGGACATCGGCGGCGGAGCCAAGGCGGAGCGCGTGGCTGCCGCCTTCAGGATCATCCTGGACGATCCGAACGTGAAGGCCATCCTCATCAACATCTTCGGCGGGATCACCCGTGGCGACGAGGTCGCCCGCGGCATCGTGGAAGCTCGCGCCGCCCTCACCCGCGACGTGCCGATGGTCGTGCGGATCGTGGGCACGAACTCCGAGGAGGCAAAGCCGATTCTGGCGGAGGCGAACCTGATCACGGCCGACTCGCTCGATGACGCGGCGGCCAAGGCCGTGGCGGCGGCGGGAGGCGCCGGGTGAGCATCCTGGTCAATGGTGAGACCCGGCTGCTGGTCCAGGGCGTCACGGGGCGCGAGGGCGCGTTCCACTCGACGGCCATGCTCGACTACGGCACGAATATCGTCGCGGGCGTGACGCCCGGCAAGGGCGGCCAGTCGGCGCTCGACGGACGGGTCCCGGTCTTCGACACGGTCGCCGATGCGGTCGTCCAGACGGGCGCCAATGCCACCTGCATCTTCGTGCCTGCGGCGTTCGCCCCCGACGCGATGCTCGAGGCGGCCGAGGCCAGCGTCCCGCTCGTGGTCTGCATCACCGAGGGCGTGCCCGCGCTCGACATGCTGCGCGTGTACCACGTGCTGCGCGGGAAGGGCACGAGATTGATCGGCCCGAACTGTCCCGGCCTGACGAGCGTGGATGAGGCGAAAGTCGGCATCATTCCCGGCAATATTCATTCGCGCGGGCCGGTCGGCCTCGTCTCCCGGTCGGGCACGCTGACGTACGAGGTCGTCCAGGCCATGACCGATGCCGGCATGGGCCAGACGACCTGCGTCGGCATCGGCGGCGATCCGATCGTCGGGACCAATTTCATCGACATCCTCGACATGTTCAACCAGGATGACGAGACCGAGGCCATCGTCATGATCGGCGAGATCGGCGGCGATGAGGAGGAGAAGGCCGCCGCATTCTGCGCGCGTGAAGTGCGCAAGCCCATGGCGGCGTTCATCGCTGGCAGGACCGCCCCGCCCGGACGCCGAATGGGTCATGCGGGAGCCATCATCTCCGGCGGGGCCGGCACGGCCGAGTCGAAGCGCACCGCTCTCGAGGTGGCCGGCATCCGCGTGGCCGATTCGCCAAGCAGCATCCCGCATCTGCTCCGCGACGCCGGCGTGCGGTAGGCGGCGCGAGAGCCGGGTGACAACGCTCTTCCCGCCCGGGGCGGGCAGAGGCGACCCAAAGGGCCCGACCCGCGAGGCGCGGCATCCCGCCGGGCAAGATGGAACCACGTACGCCCCTCGCCCGCCCTCGGAACAGGAGAAGGCACCCGAGCAGCGCGTCGGCGTGGGCCTGTTCAGATTCGCCGGTTGCGGCCTGGGCCTGACGATTGCCCTCGTGCTCGGCGTCGGGGTGATCGTGCTGATCGGCTACCTGCGGGACGACCCGGGGAGGAACCCGGCGCCGGTCGCCTACCGCACGGCGGTGTGCGCCGCGTTCGAGCAGCTGAGCGAGGGGACCCGTACGCTTGAGCGCGGGGTGGCGGACGACGATCCCGCGGTGCGCGCCGTGGCGGCGCGCGAAATCGAGCGACACGTCGCCGCCGCCGACGACGCGCTCACCGATCTCCCGATCTGGGAGCCCGGCCGCTCGCTCGACGAGCTTCTCGGCTCGCAGATCATCACCCTCACCAATGCAGCCGCGACCCTCGCCGACGAAGCGCCTGCCGACGATCTCGAGATTGCCCTCGAGGTGGACGCAACCGCGCGCGCACAGCTGGCGAGTGGCCGCTACGGGTTCGACTGCTCGGGTTGATCGGCCTGGAGCAGCTCCCAGAGGACGCCGCTCAAGGTCCGCGGATGGATGAAGCCGACCGGGCCGTGGGCGCCGGCGCGCGTTCCGTGGTCGATCAGGTCGGCCTCGTGGGCGGCGAGTCGAGCGAGCTCAACCGGGAGGTCGTCGGTCGTCAGGCAGATGTGGTGCAGCCCTTCACCCCGGGTGGCGAGGAAGCGAGCGACCCCCAATGCTTCGTCGATCGGCTCGACGAGCTCGATCCGTGCTGCCGGGAGCGGGCCTGTGGGCAAAAAGCAGAGCCGCACCCCCTGTGATGCGAAATCGAAGGGATCCGCTTCTGGCAGGAGGCCGAACAGCTCGCGGTAGCGCGGGAGCGCCCCCTCGATCGAACGCACCACGATCGCCACGTGGTGGATCGGCCCGACGCGCGGCCCGTCGCTCACGGGCGATGCTCTCCCCACACGCGGCGTAACGCGTGAGAGATCTCACCGAGCGTGACGGAGGCCGCCACGCAGGACCGGATGCGGGGAAGAATGTTCTCCGTGCCTGCAGCCGCGCGTTCGAGGTCCGCGACGGCCGCTTCAGCCGCCGCTCCGTCGCGCCGTGCACGGAGGGCACGAGTCCGCTCAACCTGGCTCGCCTCGAGCGCGGCGTCGATCCGCTGTGGCTCCGGCCCGAGCTCCTCACCCGTGTCCACATATGCGTTCATCCCCACGATGATCCGGGCGCCTGACTCGACCGCCATCTGCTGTTCGTACGCCGCGTCGCCGATCGCGTCCTGCTGATAGCCGTCTGCCAGCGCCACCAGCGTGCCGCCACGAGCATCGATGGCCGCGATCTCGTTGAGCACACGCTCCTCGATCTCGTTCGTCATGACCTCCACGTAATACGAGCCGCCCAGCGGATCCACGGTGGCGGTGATGCCGGACTCGTTATAGAGGACCTGCTGTGTTCGAAGAGCGAGGCGCGCGGACGCCGGCGTGGGAAGGCCGAGTGCCTCGTCGAGCGCGTTCGTGTGAAGCGACTGCGCGCCGCCGAGAATCGCCGCCAGGGCCTGGACCGAGGTGCGGACGACATTGACCTCCGGCTGCTGCGCGGTGAGCGTCGATCCGCCGGTCTGAACGTGAAAGCGCATGGCAGTGCTCTTCGGTTCGCGTGCACCGAACCGATCGCGGGCGATCCGAGCCCACACCCGCCGCGCGGCCCGGAACTTTGCGACCTCTTCGAGAAGATCATTGTGCGCGGCAAAGAAGAAGGACAGGCGCGGCGCAAACTCGTCGAAGGCGAGACCGGCAGCAATCGCCGCCTCGCTGTACGCGATCGCATTGGCAACCGTGAAGGCCACCTCCTGGACGGCCGTCGAGCCCGCCTCGCGCATGTGATAGCCACTGATGCTGATCGTATTCCATGCAGGAAGCTCCGCCCGACAGTACCCGAAGGTGTCGGTCACCAGGCGCATCGACGCTTCCGGCGGAAAGATGTACGTCCCCCGCGCGATGTACTCCTTGAGGATGTCGTTCTGGATCGTGCCCTGCAGCCGGCGCGGATCGGTGCCCCTGCGCCGAGCGACCGTCTCATAGAGCGTCAGCAGGATGGCGGCGGTCGCGTTGATCGTCATCGAGGTCGAGACCTCGGCGAGATCGATCCCGTCGAGCAGGATCTCCATGTCATCGATCGAGTCGATCGGCACCCCCACCCGGCCGACCTCACCGAGCGCCATCGGATCGTCGGAGTCGTAACCGATCTGGGTCGGCAGATCGAAGGCGACCGAGAGGCCGGTCTGGCCGTGATCGAGCAGGTACCGGAACCGACCGTTCGTCTCCGCGGCGGAACCGAAGCCGGCGTATTGGCGCATCGTCCACGGCCGGGCGCGATAGCCATCGGCGTGGATCCCCCGCGTGAACGGGTATCCGCCCGGAACCCCGAGCGCGTCGGCCGTGTCGAAGTCCGCCAGCTCCCGCGGCCCGTAGACCGTGTGGATCTCCATCCCGGAGGTGGACCGATACGGACGCGCCTCCGGGCGCTCAGGATCACTCATCGGCCATCGATTGTACGCGCCGTCACTCGAGCCGAATGAGGGGCGCGCCGGTCGCCACTGTCTGGCCGGGATGCACCGATACCTCGATCACCCGACCGCTTCGCGGAGCTCGGACGTCGTTCTGCATCTTCATCGCTTCGATCGTCAGCAGCGTCGCACCATCCTCGACCGCGTCGCCCACCGATGCGGCCACCGACAGGATCAGCCCGGGCAACGTCGCCCGCACAGCCACAGGCCCGGCACGCGCCGCCGCCGCCGTATCCGCGCCGGCAAGCATTCGCTCGCGCCACGAGCGCACCGTCACCGAAATCCGACGACCGCGGATGGTCACCACCCAGTCGCTGGCGCCGCCCTCCACGATGACCGGCATCGAGGCCAGCCCGTTGACCAACCGCCCGATCCCCCTGGCCGGATCGACGATCTCGAATCGCCACCCCCTGGCCGGAGCGACCGGCACGCCGTCGATCTGCACCTCGAGATCGCTCATCGGCGCAAGGCCTCACGTCGCGCAACCTCGCCCCACGCCGACCCGGCTCGGTTCGAGCCTGGAGCTCGTACCCTTCCCGTTTCCGCCATCGTTCGCGCCGCGAGCGCGACCGTGGCAGCCAGTGCCCCAAGCTCGGAATCCAACGCATGGTCGGTCCCCCAGCGCTCGCCGATCAGACCGGTGTCGTACGAGCCGCCCACGAACGACGCATCGTCGACCAGCCAGCGCAAGAACCCGGCGTCGGTCTGAACGCCGCCGATGAGCGTCTCATCCAGCGCGCGTCGCAACCGGTCCATTGCGGACGGACGGTCGTCCGCATACACCATCAGCTTGGCGAGGAGCGGGTCGTATTCGGTGCGCAGATCTGTATCGGCGGACACGCCTGCGTCAACCCGGACCCCCGGGCCGGCCGGCATCCGCCATGCGGTGATGCGGCCGGCGCTGGGCCGAAAGTCGTCATACGGATCTTCGGCGTAGAGCCTGACCTCGATCGCGTGCCCTCGACCGGCGAGGTTCAGGACGGCGTCGGCGAGTGGCTCGCCCGCCGCGATCCGGATCTGCCAGGCAACCAGATCGAGCCCGGTCACCAGCTCTGTGACACCGTGCTCGACCTGCAGGCGCGTGTTCATCTCGAGGAAGTAATGGTTGTTGTCTGCGTCCAGAAGGAACTCGACGGTCGCTGCGTTATGAAAGTCGACGCTGGCTGCGACCCGGCGTGCACTTTCGAAGAGCGCGGCACGCGTCCCGGGATTGACCGCCGGCGACGGAGACTCCTCCACCAGCTTCTGATGGCGACGCTGGATGCTGCAGTCTCGCTCGCCCAGCACGGCCAGGCGGCCGTGACGATCGCCCAGCAGCTGGACCTCGATATGGCGAACGGGCGCCAGGAGGCGCTCTGCGTAGACCGTTCCATCGCCGAAGGCGGCGAGTGCCTCGCGGCGCGCGGCGACCAGGGCGTCGGCCAGCGCGCCAGGCGAGTCGACTCGCCGCATGCCCCGGCCACCACCGCCGGCGCTGGCCTTGAGCATCAATGGATATCCGATCCCGGCCAGTTCATGGGAGTCATCCCCGAGGGCGACCGTCGTGCCCGGGACGATCGGGACTCCGGCGGCCTGTGCGCCGCGGCGCGCTGCCAGCTTGTTGCCGAGCGATTCCAGTGTCTCCGGCGGTGGGCCGATGAACACGAGTCCTGCGGCTTCCACGGCTCGGGCAAAGTCCGGACTCTCCGAGAGGAAGCCATACCCCGGATGGATTGCGTCGGCGCCGCTACGCCTTGCGGCGTCGATGATGGCCTCGATCGACAGGTAGGAATCTCGCGGTGACGGAGGTCCGATCCGTTCGCTGCTGTCGGCCATCTGCACGTGCAGCGCATCGACATCCGCATCCGAATGAACGCTGATGGGCGAGATACCCAGCTCCCGACACGCGCGGATGACGCGAATTGCGATCTCGCCGCGGTTGGCGATGAGGAGCCGCGCGAAAGGAGGCATCGGTCTGTCCGTGCGCAAAGACGGCCCCACTACAGCGGGATGTTGCCGTGCTTCCTCGGATGCACGGTCTGCCGCTTCTCTTGGAGCACCGACAGCGCGCCGGCAATCCGCGCCCGCGTTTCCGAGGGAAGGATGACCTCATCGACGTATCCCCGTGCGGCGGCCACGTACGGGTTCGCAAATCGATCCTGGTACTCGTCTACAAGCCGCAGGCGTTCCGCGGATCCGTCATCGGCCGCTGCAATCTCATCGCGAAAGATGATATTCACCGCTCCCTCCACACCCATCACCGCAATCTCGGCCGTCGGCCACGCATAGTTCATGTCGCCGCGCACATGCTTGCTGCTCATGACGTCATAGGCACCGCCGTACGCCTTGCGGGTGATGACGGTGACCTTGGGAACAGTCGCCTCGCAGTACGCGTACAGCAGCTTTGCGCCATGGCGAATGATCCCGCGGTGCTCCTGCTCAACTCCCGGCAGGAACCCGGGGACATCGACCAGCGTGACGATCGGAATGTTGAAGCAATCACAGGTCCGCACGAACCTGGCCGCCTTGTCGGACGCATCGATGTCGAGAACGCCGGCGAGTACCTCCGGTTGCTGCCCGACGATCCCGACGGTGCGCCCCTCGACGCGCCCGAAGCCACAGATGATGTTGCGCGCGTATTCGGCGTGGACCTCCGTGAACGATCCGTCATCGACAATTCCACCGATGACGCGATGCATGTCATAGGACTGCTTTGGCGAATCGGGAATGAGGACATCGAGTGCCACGCCGTCGAGACTCGGCTCGGACCACGTATCACTGCGCGGCGGCGGGTCCACGTTGTTGGAGGGCAGATATCCAATCAGCGTCCGCGCCAGCTGGAGCGCCTGCGGTTCGCCAGGACTGAGGAAGTGCGCAACGCCACTTGTTTCATTGTGAACGCGTGCCCCCCCGAGGCCCTCGAGATCGATCTCCTCGTGCGTCACCGCTCTCACCACGTTGGGTCCGGTCACGAACATGTAGCTCGTTCCCTCTACCATGACGACGAAGTCGGTGATTGCCGGCGAGTACACCGCGCCACCGGCGCACGGTCCCATCACCAGGGAGATCTGTGGCACGACCCCGGAAGCCATGGTGTTGCGCAGAAAGATGTCCGCGTATCCGCCGAGGCTGACAACGCCTTCTTGGATTCGCGCGCCACCGGAGTCAGACAGACCGATGATCGGCGCGCCATTCTCCATCGCCAGATCCATGATCTTGCAGATCTTCTCGGCATGCGCCTCCGACAGGGAGCCCCCGAACACGGTGAAGTCCTGGCTGTAGACAAAGACCGACCGCCCATCGATTCGACCGAATCCGGTGATGACCCCGTCGCCGAGGTATCTCTCATCGTCGAGTCCGAAGTCGGTGGCGCGATGCGTGACGAAGGCGTCCAGTTCCGTGAAGCTGCCATCGTCGAGAAGGAGCTCCAGGCGTTCACGAGCCGAGAGCTTGCCGCGCGCGTGCTGCTGCTCAAGCCGCGTCACTCCCCCGCCCATCTGTGCATCCTCGCGAAGGACGCGCAGACGTTCGAGCTTATCGGCGGTCGACACGGAAAGACTCCTCGGCACTGCGTTCGTTGGTGGGCCCGGCAGGAATCGAACCTGCGACCATCCGGTTATGAGCCGGTTGCTCTGACCATTGAGCTACGGGCCCGCAGGAACGACGGTGGACAACTTCGAGTATAGACCGATGTCTTTGCACAA
>JACDBZ010000276.1 GCA_013694645.1 Chloroflexota bacterium | reverse complement strand
CCCGCCGAGGGCGCGCAGCGCATGCCGCAATGCCGCCGCGTCGCCCAGCCAACCGGCTGCCCGCGACCCGGTCTGCGCCGCCGTGGCGTCCGGCGCCATGTTCTGTTCGTACGAGCGTCGAGCGCGTTCGATCGCCTGGCGCTGATCGCCGCGCGCAAGCGCCACCAGCGCGCGCACCTCACCAACCGTGGCCTGCGCCTGCACCTCGGTCATGTCCGCGACTCGATCGGCAACCGCCTGCAGCTCGTCCTCGACGTCGACACCCTGCAGACCGCGGATCTCGGCCAGACGCAACCTCGCCGTGATGTCGTTCTCGGTGACGGCCACCGCATCCTCCACCTCGGGCAGGGCCCAGTCCCAGTCTCCGATCCGAATGGCGAGCTCCGCAGCATTGCCGAGCATGTAGTACGCATAGCCGCGCATCCCCAGGCGGAGCGTCAGCTCGTGACCTTCGCGCGCCACGCGGTAGGCGAGCTCGGGATCCTCGCCGGCCGCCGCGAAGCTCAGGTTGACCCGGGCCCGAAGGCCCACGTCGACCAGCTCGTAGGAAGTGCTTGCGGCGACGGCACCGGAGAGCGTCACGATCGCCTCGCGCAACCGCCCGATGGTAGCCAGCGCAGGCCCCCGGGTGACCAGAAGCTCGATGGTCTCGCGCGTGAGCTCGAGGCGCTCCGCCGTCGGCAGGATGTCATCCACAACGTCGACAGCGTCCGCGGCACGCCCCAGCAGCAGGTAGCTGCGCGCCAGCTCGGCGGCGAGCCGAACGTACTCAGCGGTATCGGCGAGGTCGCGGTATTCCTCGCGCGCGGGCTCGAGGATCTCCGCCATCTCCGCCACCCGGCCCTGGGTGCTGATCCCGAGCGCGTACCAGACGATTGCCGTCATGATCTCGCGGCGGTCGCCTGCCTCACGAGCGAGCTCGAGCGATAGCGTCATGTGCCGGATCGGCTCCTCAACAAGCCCGGCATAGAGGCCGGCGTCGCCGGCGGCGGCATGAAGCTGCGCCTCCTCCGCTGGGTCGGTCGTCACCTCGAGCGCCAGCTCCAGGAAGCGCATGGCCTGCACGAACGAACCAAGCGACCGGGCTCGTTCCGCAGCCCCACGCAACGCCACCCTCGCCTGGGCGGCCACCGCGTCGCCCTCCGGTCCCTCGGGCTGTGCCTTGTACGCCGCCACGTAGTGCTCGGCCAGCGCGCCGGCGATCCCCTCGTCATCCAGGGCCTCGAAGTACCGCGCCGCCGCGATGTGCAGCCGCCGCCGATCGCGCTTGGCGAGCGTCCCGTAGGCCACCTCGCGGATCAGCCCCTGCACGAAGCCGTACAGGCCCTGCTCGGGGGAGCGCGGATCGGCCTCCAGGGTCAGCATCTCGCGGCGTACGAGCGCGCGGAGCCGCGAGACGATCTCATCCGCCGCCTGGCCGCTGACAGCCGCGAGCGCCTCGACGCTGAACGACTTGCCGATCACCGAGGCCGCCTGGAGGAGCGAGCGCTCGGCCTGCTCGAGCCCGTCGAGTCGGGACGCGATGAGGGCGTGCAGCGATGCGGGCACCGACAGCTCCGACAGATCCCCTGTCGGCCGATACACGCCGTCCTCCAGGGCGACCAGCCCGTCGCTGAGGAGCATGCGGACCGTCTCGACCGCGTACAGCGGGATCCCCTCCGCCCGTTCGAGGACCCGCTCGACGACCGGCGCGGGAAGGCCCGGGACGAGGCCGGCGAGCAGCTCGCGCATCAGGTCGGGCTCGAGTGGCTCCAGCACCAGCGAGGTGAAGTTGCGCCGGCCGGCGCCCCAGTCGCGACGTCGGTCGAGGAGCTCGGGGCGGGCGAGGCTGATGAGGTAGATCGATCGATCGCGCGACCACTCGATGACGTGGTCGATGAAGTCGAGCAGGCCTTCATCGGCCCACTGGAGGTCCTCGAAGACGAGCACTACCACCCCCCTATCGGCGATGCGCTCGAAGAAGACCCGCCACGCCGCGAAGAGCGACTCGCGATCCGGTCGCTCGGCGGCCTCCGCCGCATCAATCCCCAGCAGCTGGAGCAGGCGCGGCTCCATCCAGCGACGCTCGGTCTCGTCGGGAACCCACTCGTCGAGGGTCACGGTCAGCTTGGCGCGCGCCTCGGTGGGATCATCGGACTCGGTGATGCCGGCTCGGCCGCGGACCATCTCCGCGAGCGCCCAGAAGCTGATCCCCTCGCCGTAGGCTGGAGAGCGACCCTGGTGCCAGTAGACGACCTCGGTCACGCCATCGATGTACTTCTGGAACTCCCACACCAGGCGGCTCTTGCCGATGCCGCCCTGGCCGATGATCGAGACGAGCCGCGGGCGGCGTTCGGCGCCGGTGGCGACGTGGAAGTCCTTGAGCATCCGCAGCTCGGGGCCGCGCCCGACGAATGGCGCCTCGAGCTGCTCGTTGCGCCCTGCGCCGCCGCGGCGGGCCACCACGCGGAGCGCCCGATACGCCGGCACCGGGGCGGTCCGGCCCTTGAGGAGCTGCTCGCCGGCCGGCTCGAACGCGATCGCCCCCGAGGCAGCCTGCATGGTGGACTCGCCGACGAGGACGGTGCCGGGAGGCGCAACCGATTGGAGTCGGGACGCAGTGTTGACGAGGTCGCCGGCCACCATGCCCTGGTTCGTCGCGCCAAGCGTCACCGCGGCCTCGCCAGTGAGGACGCCCGCCCGCAGCATGAGCTCCGCGCCGACCTCCTGGCCGATCCCCTGGACCGCCGTTACGAGGTCGAGCGCGCTGCGCACGGCGCGCTCCGCATCGTCCTCGTACGCCGTCGGCGCGCCCCAGACCGCCATGACCGCATCGCCGATGAATTTCTCCACGGTTCCGCCGTAGGAGCCGATGATCTGCCTCGCCGTCTCGAAGTAGCGATTCAGGAGCTCGCGGACCGCCTCGGCATCGCGGGACTCCGAGAGGGTTGTGAACCCGACCAGGTCAGCGAAGAGGATGGAGACCAGCCGCCGCTCGGCAACGGGTGCCGTATCGCCGGCACTCGCGGGCACCGATGCCCCGCCGCGCAGGTCCGTGCCGCATTGGCCGCAGAACTTGACACCGGGCGCGTTCGAAGCGCCGCACTCCGGGCACGGTGCAGTGAGCGGCGCGCCGCACTCGCCGCAGAACTTCCGCTCTGATTCGTTTCTGGTTCCGCAGGCTGGGCAGTCCACGAACGTCTCCGTAATCCGTGGGGAGTATCCGCGGCCCCGGCACGCACGGTCAATACATCCATCCGACGGACCACCTGCCCCTCGGCGGTGCCCGGCCAGACGGGTGGCCTGCAGACTACCGCGGCTCGAGAATCGTCAGCCGTGCGCATTCCCGCGGGTCCGATGC
>JACDBZ010000268.1 GCA_013694645.1 Chloroflexota bacterium | reverse complement strand
CGGCCAGGGCGAGCGACGTGCCGAGAACCTCGGGGTAGAACCACAGGTTTCCGGATGCCGCGACCCAGCCATACGTGGAGCCGGCAACCCCGAGCGTCAGCCAGATGGCAGTCCGGAGCGGCACCTCCATCCTGCGCGCGATGAGAAAGATGAGCGCGGCGCCGGCGCCGCCGAACAGCGAGGAGAACACCGTGACCGTGGGTGTGACGCCAATCGCAAACAACGGGATGTACGGCAATGCGGGCACCGGCGGAAACGGCGACCACGCGCGCTGGCTCTCGATGGTGACAAGCTCCCAATGGCTCCCCCACGGAACCCACAGCCGCCCCTCCATGAATGCGCGCGCAAGATCGTCGTGGACATCCTGCTGATCCGAGGGACCAAGAACGAGAAACGCGATCGTGAAGACGATGGCGAAGAGTGCCGCGACGGCGGGCGTGCTCGCGTTTCGCCCGGCGAGGAATGAGCCCGTGGCGCCGGTGAACGTGTCAACTCGGACTGTCATGCGAGGGTCCCCATAGCAGCCGACAGGATAATCGGGGACGGGGAGACCGACGGCCCTCCGATGGGCGCGGCACCACGGGCAGATACATCAGAGCGTCGCGCTGCCCGTATGATCCCGGCCATGCACCGGCCGTATCCCGTGGTGCCGTCGACGGCATTGGCAGTGCTGGCGACGGTCGCCGCGCTTGCCATCGCCTATCTCGTAGCGCCGCTGGCGGTGATCGTCGTGTGGCCGGTGATCATGTTCCTGCCGGGTTGGGCGCTTCTGACGGTTCTCCGGCCGCCGATCGCGGCCACGGGGCTCATCGGCCTGGCAATCGTGATCTCCGTCGTGGCATCGACCCACCTTGCATGGTGGCTCGGCCTCGCGATGGGCGGGTATTCTCGCCTCACCGTCTTCGGAGTGACGGCGATCCTCCTTTGTCCGGTCCTCGTCTGGATCGCGCGGCACCCGACCGTACCGGCAGCCGCCATCCTGCGCGCAGTGCGCCGCGCGCGCAGCGATCCGGTCCCCTGGGCGATCGCCGCGGGCAGCGGCTTGTTCGTCGGCCTCATCCTGTCCGTGGGGCTGTGGCGGAGCACGCCCACCGGGGTGGTGGCGGGCGGCTGGAACTGGAGCGATCTCGGCGTCCACCTATCGATCGTTCAGTCCCTCAACGCCGGCAACTTCCCGCCCGAGGTGCCGTACTTCGCCGGCGTGCCGCTGACATATCACTGGTTCTCAGATTTTCACGCCGCGATCATCGCATCCTCTGCGGAGATCTTCGGTGTTCAGGCGATGGTCGCGCAGTCTGCCGTCCTGGCTGCAGCGCTCTCTCTGCTGGTGCACGGCCTGGCACGGCAGCTGTTGCGTGGCCCGCAGGCCCGCAGAGCCGCCGCGATCGCAACGGCCCTGGTCATCTTCGGCGGCGGCCTGGGCTGGATGCGACTCGTCGGTGACCTCGCCCTCGATCGCGGCGACCTCGTGTCGCTGGTGACGAATTACAGCTACGACAATCAGTGGTACGACACGCTCGGACAGGTGAACTGGCCCCACTTCAACATCCCGTCGGTCATGGGCACCGGCCTCCTCGCCCACCGGGCGACGGCCGCCGGGCTGCCGATCTTCGTCGGAGGAATCCTTCTGCTGGTGGCCGGGCTCCCGCCCCGATGGCGACGCAGCGCGGGTTTGCGGGACCGATGGCCGTTGATCCTGCTGGCCGGCGGGCTGGGCGCCCTGCTCGCCCCCTTTCACTTTTTCTACTTCCCGGCGTTCCTGGCGGTGGCCGCCATCTACGTTCTGACCTCGGGTCGGATGGCGGATCGCGCGACGGTTCGCAATGCTCTGCTCTTCCTGACTCCCTACCTCCTGGCCGTGCCCTTTGCATTGGCGGCGATGCAGCAGTCACAGGGTTCGGGTGCCCTGAAACTCGTTGCCGGATGGGAAACCGCCCCGTTCGAGGATGGCGCCGCCGCGGTCGCGTTCTTTTATGCGACCAACCTCGGCGTGCCGTTCCTGCTGGCACTCATCGCTCTCTTGGCGCCAGCGACGCGCTGGAGGTGGTTCCTCGCAGGGTGGGTGGCGGTCCTGTTCATCGCGCCCAATATCGTCCAGGTCAGCGTGGTCGCGTTCGACATGAACAAGCTGTTCCAGACGATGTGGATCGCCGTCGCGATTCTTGCGGCGTGGCTCGTGCGTCGCTGGCCCACGCCCGCCATTGCGGCGGTGCTGATCCTCAGCGTGCCGAGCCCGCTGCTCGTTGCCGCATGGACCGCGACCTCTGACGACCAGGTGCTATCAGCATCAGACCTCACCGCCGCCCAGTGGGTTGCACAGCACACCCCACAGCGAAGCGTGTTCATCACCGACGGCTGGCTCAACAGCCTCGTCGACGCGGCTGGCCGGCTCCGCGTCTCCACCTATGGCCCGTACGTTGCGAACCTGGGCTATTCCCCCGACGAACGCGATCGGCAGGTGCGCGCGATCTATTGCGAAGGCAGCACCGACGTGGCGGTCAGCACGATGCAGGATCTCGACGCGCAGTACGTCCTCGATGGCGCGCGGCCAGCCGAGTGCGACGTGCCCACTGCATTTGGAAGCGACGAGCGCTTCGTCGAGGTGTACTCGGGGCCAGGGCCGAAGATCTGGCAACTGCGCGGAGCCGTCCCGGAGTAGCTCTATCATGCGCGGGTGGACGCACCCCACCATCTCCCTGTCTCCGCCGATCAGCGTGGCGGCTCGGTCGTCGCATTCGAGCATGTCACCAAGCGCTACGCCGGTTCCGACTCTGCGCCGGCTGTCGACGACCTGAGCCTCACCATCCCTGCCGGCGAGGTGTGCGTCCTGGTCGGCCCCTCGGGCTGCGGCAAGACCACCAGCATGAAGATGGTTAATCGGCTCATCGAACCGACCAGCGGCCGGATCACGATCGGCGACGAAGACGTCATGTCGCTCCCGACGGTGGAGCTGCGGCGCCGCATCGGCTACGTGATCCAGCAGGTCGGGCTCTTCCCGCACCTGACCATCGGCGACAACGTGGCGGTCGTACCGAAGCTCCTGCGCTGGAAGGGACCGCGCATCCGGGAGCGGGTCGAGGAGCTGCTCGAGCTTGTCGGCCTCGAGCCGGAGCAATACCGGGATCGATACCCGAACGAGCTGTCGGGCGGCGAGCGTCAGCGGGTCGGTGTCGCCCGAGCCCTGGCCGCGGATCCGCCGGTGATGCTCATGGACGAGCCGTTCGGCGCCGTGGACCCGATTCGCCGGGACGGCCTCCAGAACGAGTTTCTGCGGCTTCAGCAGCGCGT
>JACDBZ010000234.1 GCA_013694645.1 Chloroflexota bacterium | reverse complement strand
GCCGCCATAGCCGCCAGCACAAGGAGTGAACCATGACCTCCACCGCGGTCCGACGGCTCAGCGAAGTGGGCATGGCGGATGCCGCCGAGGTCGGAGGCAAGGCCGCCGGCCTGGGCGAGCTGATCGCCGTTGGCGCGCGCGTTCCGGATGGCGTGGTCCTCACCGCTGCGGCCGCTGAGCTGACGGTGGACGAGCGCGAGCCGCTGTTGCGCGCCGCCGCCGACGAGCTGGGCGCCGGACCATTCGCCGTCCGCTCCAGCGGCATCGCCGAGGACGGCGCGGAGGCTTCCTACGCCGGAATGTATGAGACGGTCCTAAACGTATCGGCAGACCAGCTCGGCGTTGCGACGGATCGAAGCATTTCCAGCGCAGGTGCGGCTCGCGTCGCGGCCTACACGCCGGCCAGCCACGGCACGGACGGCCGTCTGGCGGTGATCATTCAGCGCATGGTCGCACCGGCCGCCGCCGGTGTCGCCCTCACCGCCGATCCCATCACGGGGAACCGGCGCTCGACCGTCATCTCCGCGGTGCGTGGCATCGGCGACCGATTGGTATCCGGTAAGGCCATCGGTGACGAATGGATCGTCGTTGGCCGTGACGCGACTCCGCGCCGCCAGCCCGAGCACGCCCTCGACCGTCGGCAGGCGATCCAGGTGGCTAGCGAGGCTCGGCGGATCGCCGCTGCCCGCGGAGCTCCCCAGGACATCGAGTGGGCGATCGACGCGGACGGCACGCTCTGGATCCTCCAGGCCAGGCCGATGACGGCGCTGCCGCCCGATGTGTCCTGGGATCCGCCGGCGCGCGGCGCCTACACCCGCGCGTTTCGGTTCGGCGAATGGATCTCCGAGCCGGTGACGCCCCTGTTCGAGTCCTGGCTGTTGACAGCCATGGAGGACCGCCTGCACGTACTCCTCGAGGAGTTGCTCGGGGAGCGTGATCCGCGTCCATACCACGTCGTCGTCAACGGCTGGTACTACTACTCGATCAACTGGCTCTCCCCCCGCGTCTTCGTTCGCAACCTGCCAGGCATGCTCTGGCATCTGATTCGCCACCCGCGCCGTGTTGCGGGCCTCTTCCCGGCGACCGTTCGGCACAGCGTTCCGCCCTTGGAGCGGGACTGGCGCGAGGACCTGCTGCCACGCTACCGAGCAGCGGTCGCGGCTGCCGAAGGACGCGTGGAAACGCTGCCGGTCACGGAGCTGCCCGCCTTGATCGATGAGCTGGCCGACCTCGCGGGCGAGTACTTCACCTCGATCGCCGCGCTGGCGGGTGGCGCATTCAAGATCGAGATCAACCTCGCGCAGTTCTACCGCCGGCACCTGGCGAGCTCACTCGGTGGCAGCCACCTCCCGCTGGTGGCTGGCTTAGAGCCACCCGCGGATCCTGGACGGCACGCCGTGGTGTCGCTCGACTGGTGGCACGCGCCCCTTCCGGCTGAGGACAGTGCAGCGACATCCGGGGGGCGGCACGCCTCGGTGGTCGAAGCACGGCAGAGGGCCGAGAAGGCGGCATTTCAAGCGCTCGCTTCGGCCCCGCGGCGCCTGCGCGCCTTCCGCAAGCTGCTTGCCGACTCCCAGCACCTGGCATCCGTGCGTGAGGAGCAAGTGCCCCACCTGACGCTCGCGTGGCCGGTCATGCGGCGAGCGGTATTGCGTATCGGGGAATCGCTGGCCACCCGCGGGGTGATCCGGGAACCTGACGACGTCTTCTTCCTGACCCGTGACGAGGCGCTGAAGGCGCTCGAGGCGGTGGATGGCGGACACCGAGCGACGACGATCGATGTCCGTGTGCGCCGGGCGAAGAGGGAGGAGCAGGCCGCGCTGGTGGCACCGCTGATGGTCGGTCGCATGACCCGGATGATGCAGTCGGTATGGGAGAGGCTACCGCGGCTCGTCGGTGCCGCTCCGTCGGACGCCGCCCTCGTGACGGGCACGCCGGCGGCGCCGGGCCGCGCGACAGGGGCGGTCCGCGTGATCCGTGACCCGTGGGAATTCGACGCCCTTCAGCCCGGAGAGATCCTCGTGGCACCACTCACCGCCCCGGCCTGGACGCCGCTCTTCAACCGGGCGGGAGCAGTCGTGACCGACGTAGGGAGCCTCGCGTCGCATGCCTCGATCATCGCGCGGGAGTACGGGATCCCGGCGATCGTCGGTTGCGGAGACGCCACCGCCCGCTTGAGAAACGGGATGCGTGTCACGGTCGACGGTGCCACCGGGAACGTCGAGCGCGAACAGGAGTCTGAGGGAACGGACCCGTGGGAGGATGCGGCTCGAGTCCACGCGCTTTGAAATGCGTCGCCTGATTGGTGGCTGGCCGTGCAGTTGGCGATCGCCTCGCGAATTCATTTAGCTCCACCCTTCTCAGACGGAGGCTGACAATGCAAATCTGGCGCTACCTCTTTTTGGCCGTAGCGGTCCTGTTCGTCGTCGGTGTCGTCGTGCAGGTGTTTCTCGCCGGTGTCGGACTGTTCGGCGCCGGCGACATGGCGGGACATGTCGATTTCGGCTACCTGTTGTCGGTCGTCCCGCTGTTGCCTCTTCTGCTGGCTTGGCCCGCTCGTGCCGGGCGGCGCACCGTCACTCTCTGCGCCGCACTCCTGGTGGCGACCCAGGTCCAGACGTTCCTACCGCTCCTGCGCGACGACGCGCCGCTCGTGGCGGCACTCCACCCGGTGAATGCGCTGCTCGTGTTCGGACTCGGGTTGATGGTGGCCCGTCGCGGCCTGGCGCTGGCGCGTATGGCCGGCGAGACGCAGACGTCGGTCTCGCCGGCGCCGCTGACGCCCTCGGGCCGACCGACGGCGACGCCGGACTGAGGCTTCACGGCCGCAAAGGAGGCAGGCGCGCTATTACGTCGTTGAGCGCCGGGCACAGGCACATGGTCATCGGTTCGCCGGTCTCGTCCGTACCCTCAAGCCGGTCGGGACCTAGCGGGGCCGGCCGGAGCCCACCACAATCGCGTCAGGATCCGATGCGCTCGTCGATGTCTCGTTTGCCTCGGCCAGAACCCAATTGCACATTTGATGACCCACGCAAGCTGCCCAAGACCAGTGAGCGGATTACCAGCCAGATTGTCGGCCTTGTCGAGAACTGACGATGACAGCAGGGAGGTTTCGTTGTCCATTTCCGTCCATCCCGGACTGATTGAGCGCTTGGCCATCGCGGTCGGGCTGGTGGCCGTGGCGAGCGTCATCAGCCTCGCCACCTTCTTCGCCGTCGGGGGTGGCCCGTTCGGTGCCATCAACGACATCGGGAATGGGACTCTCGCTGCGCTCACTGCAGCGCTCGCCTGGACCCTCCGGTCTCGCGTCCCGGCATTCGCGCTTGCTGCCGCGCTGCTTGGGGCCGGCATCGCCATCGTTGGCTCGTGGCTGGCGCAATCCGACCTGGTGGGGTTCTTCTTTGCCGGGCTCGTATCGAGCGTCGGCTTTGCGTCCATCGGCCCGTGGCTGGTCGTCCTGAACCGGTCGGTGGGTTCAGAGGCGGGCTGGCCGCCGGGACTCGCGGGGCTGGGCATCGCGGCGGGCCTGGTGATGGCGGTTGGCCTCGCCACCCTGCCGGGCATCGTCATGGGCCTCGACGACATGGCGACCGCACCCGGATGGATCTGGATCGGGTACCTGGGCTGGCTGGGCATCTACCTCCTCTATCCAGCCTGGGCGATCTGGCTCGGACGCTCCGTGGTGGCCTCGGCAGGAGGAAAGGAGACCCGAGCACGGACTGATGGTTGATCGCGCTGCCGATCGTTCGCATCGGCTCAGCGATGAGCTGGTTGGTCAGGGTGATCATCGGCGCCCCGCACTTCCCGCCATGTCGCGCCGGGTGTTGGCGGTCGCACGGGGATTGCTCCCGGCTGTCGTGCTCGCGGCATGCGCCTCGTCCGCACCGCAGCTGCTTCGCGATGAGGCGGGCATCTTCACGCCGGCGGCCAGGCAGGCGGCGGAGGCTCGCCTGCAGGCGCTCGCCGCCAAGTACGCGGTCTGGCCGTTCGTCCTCACGAGCGTCGAGGCCGATCCGCCTCGTATGCTCGACGCTCCGATGATGACGGCCGACGATCAGCGCGCGCCGGCCGTCGCCGTCCTGTTCGGGCCGGATCGAATCGTGGGTGTCGGGTTCAGCCGAGCGTGGACGCAGTCGGCCTTCGACCGATTCCTACTCGACCCGCCGAACAGGGAGTCGTTCACCGCCGGCGACGCCGATGCCGCACTGGAGCTCGTGCTCGGCTATCTCGAGGAATGGTTCGCCGATCCGACGCGCCATCCACGGCCGCCAGCGGGCGAACCCGCAGCGCCGTCCGACGGGCCATAGCTCCATTCGGAGCTTGCCACGCGTGGCTCACCCAGCGCGTGTCGTCCGCGCGGTATAGAGAGTGGCTCACCGACGCGCTGACGCACGCGCTAATCGGGCCGTAGGCGGTGAGCTTCTGGACATTCTGCCGACCCGGGCATCCGCTCCGTGTTCGTACTGCGTCGGGTATCGCTCCGGCCGGACGGCGAGGTTGTGATCGGTCGAACCGCGATGGTCGAAGAGGCAGGCGATGAGCGCCGGCGCATCGGGCCCCGGTCTACGTTCGGCTTGGGTTTCATCGTTGATGCTAATCGCGGCCGATCACTAGGCGGGCTTCGCTCGTAGCTCTCAGTCACCCGACAAAAGAGACACTCGGGCGATGTACATCGATGATGTCACCATCAATTCGATGGCGCTGCAGCGAATTAGCGGCGTGCCGATGGGTTCGTGTCGGTGCGTTCTCCCAAGAGCTGTGCGCGAAGGATGCGGGCGAGCCACTGCTCGAATCGATCCGGGGGACCAGCCTCGTTCTACGACCAGCTCGCGGTAGAGCTCTTCGTTCGAGAACGCCCACAGCAAATCTGTGGCCGTTCGCGGCGAGATGCCCGGCGCGAGGCCGGGCGCGAGCGTGACGATGAACCGCCGCAGGCTCCGCGCACGGAACGGCGACGTCAGGGGCCGCCAGGCTCGGCGGCTGGGCCCTCTTGGTCGCCGGTGCCGCAGCGCTGGCGTCATTTGCGATGCGCATGGCTCTTGGCGTGTAATCCGTGGACGAGCGCGTCGGCGCTGCTTCAGCGACAACGCGTACGCCAGGGCACCCCGGCCAAGAACCCGACCTCGAGCCGGCGCGACGGCAGCACGGCGCTCCTGCGGTCATACCGCTACGGCCTCGACCCGTTGGCAACCGGACCGCCATGACCCACCCGGCAGGGGACGGTCACCTACCGCTACGACGAGCTCGACCGGCTGACCGAGGCCTGCTGGTCACAGAGCACCTGTCCGGGCGGCCCCCGGCCGCGCCGCTGCCGTGCCTGGCTGCATCGGCGGCCTGCTGACCCGGCCGGCTGGAGCACCCTTATAAGCACCCCTATGGCAGCGTGTCATGCGACCCACCGTGACTCAAACTTGCTCAATCGACCCAGGTTGGGACGCCTGACCCTGGAATCTCGCGCATCCGGTATGCGGTACCAAACCTCCTATGCGGTTCCACTCACCCACATCTAGTGGCTCTGGCCCAACCAAACCGCTAGATGCTGTGGTCCTTCACCCGATCGCACATCCCGCCGATCACGGTAGGAACCCTTATCGGGCCTTCGACCAAAGAGAAGAGGCGATCGGGACCGAAGCAACCAAGACCAGTTACCGCTTGAATTCAGGATCGTTCCATCCCGCCCCAGGACCCTTCGACCGATCGCTTAACGTACTCCAGCTCCGTGGGTCTCGATAAGCGCTTTGCGGTCTGAGGAGAAACTGTGCGACGGGTCCGGATCGCCGTCCAGCTCGACCAGCAGCACGCCGATTATTTCGACC
>JACDBZ010000213.1 GCA_013694645.1 Chloroflexota bacterium | reverse complement strand
CTTGGACCATGAGCCGCCGACCTCCGCGACGCACCGCAGGCCGCGAGACCGGTAGTGGCGCGCAGGGCGGGACGAGCTGGGAGCGCGTCGCGACCTGGTACGACGGCTGGGTCGGCGACCACGGCTCGGCCTATCATCGCGAGCTGGCCATCCCGGCCATGCTCGACCTGCTCCAGCCGCAACCGGGCGAGGAGATCCTGGATATCGGCGGCGGCCAGGGCGTTCTCGCGACGTACCTGGTCGATGCCGGGGCATGCGTCACCGTCGTCGACGCCTCGGAGAAGCTGATCGCCGCTGCCAGACGTCGTCACGTGGCGTTGCCTCGCGCCCGGTTCCTGGTCGGCGACGCTCGGAGACTGCCTGCCGTCTCGGGACTCGAGTTGGGCGGATATGACGCCGCCGTGTTCCTGCTCAGCATTCAGGACATGGACCCGCTCGATGAGATCGCTCGCTGTGCCGATTGGGCGCTCAGCTCTCGCGGCCGCGTCATTCTCCTGATGACCCACCCGGCATTTCGCCAGCCGCGCCACTCCGGCTGGGGCTATGACGAAGGCCGGAAGCTCACCTATCGGCGCATCGATGGGTACCTGGGCGAGATGGCGGTGCCGATGAAGTCGCTCGGCGGCGGATTGCCGACGCGGTCGTTTCATCGGCCCATCAGTGCCTACGTAAACGCATTCGCAGATGCCGGCTTCGGCGTGGACGCCATGCTCGAGATCCCCGATCTGCCCCCCGATCGCCGACCCGGCAAGGTCGCCCGCGGCGATGCCCGCGCCAACTCCGAGATCCCCATCTTCCTGGGGTTGCGAGCGGTGCGCCGATGATGCGCTGAGCGCACGGACGCGTTTCGCAGGAGAATGCGCCTCCGCGTTCCCCGTATCACAGGACACCCGATGACTCCCAATGCATCGACTCGTCGATCGCCAGCGGCCAGCGCCGCCGCGCTGATCGCGGTCCTCCTCCTGTTCGGCGCCCTCACCTTCGTCGCCGGTCTCGCCGTCGGCAGCGATGCCCCGGGCGCTGCCCAGGCGGATCCATCGGCATCCGAAGCGCCTTTGGGGTCCGTGCCACCCGATGCGTCGACGCCGGCCGCGACACCGACGCTCGAAACCGTGACCTGCGCCGAGCCGACGGAGGCGTTCGCGGTCCTGTGCGAAACCTACGCTCAGATCAAGGGTGAATACGTCGACGAGATCAGTGATGAGGAGCTCGTGGACGGCGCGGTGCGCGGGATGATCGAGTTCGGGCTCGAGGACCCCTACTCCGGCTACCTGCCACCGGAGCAGTACGGATCGGCGCTCGACGACCTTTCCGGCGAGTTCAGCGGCATCGGTGCCGAGGTCGGCATGGAGAACCTTGTCGAGGCCGGTGACCTGGCCTCGTGCACGGTCGTGACGCAGAGCTGCGCCATGGTCATCGTGGCGCCGCTCGTCGGGTCGCCGGCTGAGTCAGCGGGACTTCGAGCCGGTGACCAGGTGCTTGAAATCGACGGCGTTTCGACGGTTGGCGAGTCGGTCAGCTCGCTTGTCTTCCAGGTCCGTGGCGAGGCCGGGACCGATGTCACGCTCACCGTCAACCGTGATGACGAGGAGCTCGACATCACCATCACCCGCGCCGTGATCGACCTGCGCGAGGTGGAGGCGGAGCTCCTTGCCGATGACATCGGCTACATCCGGCTGACGACGTTCACCGACCGCGCCACCGGCCTCTTCCGGGAGGAGCTGGGGGCGCTGCTCGAGCAGGGAGCCACCTCGATCGTGTTCGATCTGCGCGGGAATCCCGGTGGGTTCATCGTCACGGCGCAGGGCATTGCCGGCCAGTTCGTGCCGGCCGGCGAGCTCCTCTTCACCGTCGAGTCCGGCGAGGACGTGCAGCGCTGGGAATCGGAGCCGGGCGGGCTCGTCCAGACCGATGCGATCCCGGTGGTGGTCCTGGTGGATGAGGGCTCCGCGTCCGCTTCCGAGATCGTGGCCGCGGCGTTGAAGGAGAGCGGGCGTGCCACCATCGTTGGCGAGCCGACATTCGGCAAGAACACGGTCCAGATCTGGAACGATCTGCCGAACGGCGGCGGTCTGCGCATCACGACCGACCGATGGTTCACGCCCGACCACAACTCCGCGGCCCCGGACGGGATCGCACCGGACGTGGAGGTGGCTTCGCCCGAGGATCCCCTGGGCGGCGAGGATCCGCAGTTGGACCGCGCCGTGGAGCTTCTCACGGGCGGCTGACTCTCGCCCACGCCCTTGGGCGCGCACGCCCTCCCGTTGGCGTACGTCCCTGCCAGACGCCCTCCTGGTTCGCGTTTGTCGGGCTCACGGGTCGCTCGCTGACAACCGCTGTCGGTCTGCGCATTGGCCGGATCCGGGGGCTCCGGTGGCCGGCGACCACGCTCAGCACCGATCTGTCTGGGCCCCCTTCGCCCGGCCAATGCGCATGGGACAAGCGTATGGCAACCTCCGGGTTCGCGCGAAGACTACGATGGACTCCTCGCGCTTTGCGATGACCTGCGGCGCCGCCGCGCGCAGGCGCCGGGTCCCGTCAGCCGGCGAGAATGCCGAGGAAAAGCTCCGGGTCGACGTTGCCGCCGGAGATGATCACCACGCGCGCATCGTCGCCGTCGACGCGCGGCGCGCGGCCTGAGAGGTGGGCCGCCATGGAGGCTGCGCCTGACGGCTCGACGACCAGGCGGGCGCGGCGAGCAAGCTGACGCATCGCATCGGCGATCTCGTCCTCGCTGACCGTGACGATCTCGTCCATGAAGCGGCGAAGGTGCTCGAACGGAAGGGGGCCGAGCGAGTTCGTGCGCAGGCCGTCGGCCATGGTGCGCACCGTCTGTTCCGCGGTCCAATGCACGAGCTCGCCGCGCTCGAGCGACTCCTTCGCATCGGCCGCCAGCTCCGGCTCGATGCCCACCACTCGTGCGGATGGGACCAATGCCTTGACCGCCGTCGCTACGCCGGACGAGAGCCCCCCACCCGAGACCGGCACCAGCACGCTTGTCACCTCCGGCAGATCCTCGACGATCTCCAGTCCACACGTCCCCTGGCCCGCGATGATCGCCGGGTCATCGTATGGCTCGACCATGACCAGCCCGCGCTCCTCGACCAGTTGGAGCGCCCGCTGATGGCGCTCCTCCGAATCGTTGCCGGTCGTGACGATCTCGGCGCCGTCGCGCAGGACGCCGTCGACCTTGACCCGAGGCGCGTTCTCGGGCATGCAGATGACGGCCACGGCCCCCAGCAGACGCGCGGCGCGTGCCACCGCCTGTGCATGGTTGCCGGATGAGTAGGTGACCACGCCGCGGGCGCGCTGTTCATCGGTCAGGGATGCCAGCTTGTTGTAGGCGCCGCGCATCTTGAACGCACCGACCGGCTGGAGGGACTCCGGCTTCAGCCAGGTCGTATCGTCCCAGCGAAGGAGCGGCGTGCGGGTGGCGACGCCACGAATACGTTCCGCCGCCTCCCGGATCTCGGCGATGGAGACGATGTGCGGGGCGACCGACGGGCTCATCAGGCCGATGCTACTCCAGCCGACGTGGCCTTCAGGGCGCGTGCAGCCGCCACATTCACACAGGGCGTGCGCGCGGTTTCGAACCCAGCCAGCGGCAGCACCACGTCCACACGTGATGTGCGCACGGTCCCGAGCGGCGTCTTGGCCCCCCAAATTCACAGTCGGTGTGCGCCATGGCGGGTGCCAGGGGTTCGGGCGGACCCGGTGCAGCTCCCGTGTGAATGTGGGTGTTCCGACGGTTTCCTCCGGCGGCTCAGTAGGCGCGTGCCCAGGTTGCCACGTCGACACCCGGCTTGCCGCAGTGCATGCACGCGGCGCCGGGATCGGTCGGCTCGATGGGCAGGAAGCGGATCGTCGCCTTCGTCGTGGCGCTGATCTCCGTCTCGCACGCACCGTCGCCGCACCAGGCGCCGATCCAGAAGCCTCCCTGCTCCTCGACGCCGGAGGCGAAGGCTTCGAACGAGGTGATCTCGTGTGTGTTCGTCTCGCGGTAGGCGAGTGCATCGGCGTAGAGCG
Organism: Chloroflexota bacterium; assembly: GCA_013694645.1. Lineage (GTDB taxonomy): Bacteria > Chloroflexota > Limnocylindria > QHBO01 > QHBO01 > JACDBZ01. Next base: position 1,057 of record JACDBZ010000213.1, on the reverse strand, counting down.
CTTCCTGGACTGATGCCAATCGGGCTGCCATCCCGGCGGCAACATCCGCGACGGCGACCTCCTCCTTGTCGCCCCCGAGGCGACTGGCGATCACCACGCGGTCAGACGCGACATCCCGCGGACCGAGCTCCATCCGCACCGGCACGCCCTTGAGCTCCCATTCGGCGAACTTGTAGCCGGGGCGGTGCTGAGAGCGGTCATCCAGGCGCACGCGCACGCCGGTGGCGGCAAGATCGGCGCGCAGCTTCTCGGCGAGCCCCATCACGGCCGCACGCTCGTCGTCGGACCGGTGGATCGGCACGATGGCGACCTGGATCGGCGCGACCGCCGGAGGCAGGCGCAGGCCGGCGTCGTCGCCGTGGGCCATGATCGTGCCTCCGACCATGCGCGTGCTGAAGCCCCACGAGGTTGCCCATGCGTGCTCCTGCTCGCCATCGGCATTGCTGAAGGTCACGTCGTAGGCCTTCGCGAAGTTCTGGCCCAGGAAGTGGCTCGTCCCGCATTGGAGCGCCTTGGCATCCCGCATCAACCCCTCGATGCAGTACGTCTCGACGGCGCCGGGGAATCGCTCGCCGGGCGACTTGCGTCCCTTGAAGACCGGGATGGCGAGCACGTCCTCTGCCACCTCGCGGTAGACCTCGAGCATCTGGAGCGTCTCCGCCATCGCATCATCCGCGCTGGCGTGCGCGGTATGTCCCTCCTGCCACAGGAACTCTGACGTTCGCAGGAACAGGCGCGTGCGCATCTCCCAGCGCACCACGTTGCCCCATTGGTTGTAGAGCAGCGGAAGGTCGCGGTAGCTCTGGATCCAGCGCTTGTAGGTGCTCCAGATGATCGCCTCCGAGGTCGGGCGGATGGCGAGCGGCTCCTCGAGCTTCTCGCCGCCACCGTGCGTGACAACCGCGACCTGCGGGGCGAAGCCCTCGACGTGATCGGCCTCCTGCTGGAGGAGGCTCATCGGGATCAGCAGCGGGAAGTACAGGTTCTCGTGGCCGGTCGCCTTGAACCGGTCATCCAGCGCGCGCTGGGTCAGCTCCCAGATCGCGTAGCCGTGCGG
>JACDBZ010000208.1 GCA_013694645.1 Chloroflexota bacterium | reverse complement strand
CGTTCCGCAACCGCATCTGGGACGAGGTGGGAGGCCACATCGACCCGAACGCACCGCCGCGCGGTGAGGGTCCGCCGGAGAGCGCATTGGCGGGCTGAGGTGCGCTGAAGGCGGTCCGGGTCGCGAGCGAGCATGGGCATGGCGCAGAACTCCTCGTACGCCGCGATGCTCGACGCGGCGGCTCGCGACCCGGAGCGCTTCTGGAGAGAGGCGGCGGACCTCGTCGGCTGGTTCCAGTCGCCGGACCACGCGTTCGAGGCTGATCCGCCCTCCTTCAGGTGGTTCGTCGGGGGGCGGACCAACCTCGCCTACAACGCCCTCGACGCGCACGTTGCTGCCGGTCGTGGCGGGCGCCCGGCATTGATCGCCGTCGACGAAGCCGGCGGGCGTCGGACGCTCACCTACGACGACCTGCTCAGCGAGGTGCGGCGCATCGCGTCCGCGCTACGCGCCGCCGGCGTCGGTCGCGGCGATCGGGTCACGATCTACATGCCGACCTGCGTCGAGGCGATCGCGGCCATGCTGGCCACGGTGAGGATTGGCGCGATCCACTCCGTCGTGTTCGCCGGATTCGGGCATGCCGCGCTGGGAGAGCGTATCGCGGCGAGTGGGTCGCGGCTGGTGCTGACCACGACCATGACCTTCCGAAAGGGCCGCTCCGTCCCGCTGATGCCGATCGTCGACGCAGCCGTCAGGAACGCCGGGGCCGTGGACCGGGTCATCGTCCTGGCGCGCGGTGGCAGCGCGTCGCCGGCAGGCGACCTCTTCATGGACTGGGACGACTTCCTCATGGCGGGAGCGGGCCATCCGGACACCTGGGAGGAGATGGAGTCGAACGAACCGGCATTCATCCTGGCCACCTCGGGCACCACCGCCCGTCCCAAGCTTGCGGTCCATTGCCATGGCGGCTACCAGGTGCACATCGTGGCGATGGCGCGCTGGTGCTTCGGACTGCGCGCGGACGAGATGTGGTGGTCGACCTCCGACGTCGGCTGGATCGTCGGCCATAGCTATATCGTGTACGCGCCGCTCATCGTCGGCGCGACGACGGTGGCCTTCGAGGGCGCCATTGACCATCCAGGCCCCGAGCGATTCTGGGGGCTGCTCGAGGAGCTGGGCGTGACCGGGCTCTTCACGTCGCCGACCGCGGTCCGCGCGCTGATGCGCTACGGCGAGGAAGTCGCGCGCCGCCATGTCCTCTCCGCGCTGGAGCGCGTCTTCTGCGCCGGTGAGGTCCTCAACGCACCGGCCTGGGAGTGGCTCCAACAGACGATCCTGGAGGACCGGGTGCCGGTGATCGACCACATGTGGCAGACGGAGACCGGCGGGCCGGTGTTCGGCAACCCGTACGGCCTCGGATTGCTGCCGATCAAGCCCGGCTCCTCTGGCCCCCCTCTGCCGGGGATCGCCGCCGCCGTGGTCGATGCCGATGGCCACCGGCTGCCCCGGGGCGAAAAGGGAATCATGGTCCTCGAGCGACCGTTCCCCGGCCTCATCGCCAGCCTGTGGGGTGAGCCGGAACGCTACGCCGCCGACTACTGGGAGCGCGTTCCCGGCATGTACTACACCGGCGACGCGGCGCACCTGGACGATGATGGCTATGCGTGGTTCGCCGGCCGAGCCGACGAGATCATCAAGATCGCCGGCCACCGCATCGGGACCATCGAGGTCGAAACCGCGTTCCTGCATCACGCGGCGGTCGCCGAGGCCGGCGTCACGGGGCGGCCGGACGAAGTGCGCGGCGAGGTGATCAGCGCGTTCGTGGTGCTGAAGGCCGACCGAGTCGCGTCCGACACCCTGCGCGACGAGCTGCTGGCAACGGTCCGAGATCAGCTCGGACCGGTGGCGGTCATCGGCGAGGTCACGTTCGTGGGAATGCTGCCGAAGACGCGCAGCGGCAAGATCATGCGGCGCGTCCTGAAGGCGGTGGCGCTCGACCGCGACCCCGGCGATATCACGACCATAGAGGATGAGGGGTCGGTCGAGGAGGCGCGCGGGGCGCTGGCCGACCTGAAGGCTGCCATACCCCGGCGCGGATGAGCGCGGTCCCGGCTTTCGACGCGCACCGCTCGGCCTGCTGGCGGGCGGGCTCCTGCGCTGAGGCGCGCCACTTGCTGATACAAACGCATCATGCGATCACCGATCGGCCCTGTCCTCATCATCATCGGCCTGGCGACCACGACCGTGCTCGTCCTCGTGCTGCTCCAGACGATCGGCCTGCGCGGCGACCTCGAGGCCGTCCGCGAGCAGGTGGACGTGCTTCAGACCGAGGTGATCGATCTCGATCGCGGCGTCCCGATGAGCGAGCTGTCGATGGAGCTGGCGGAGCTCGAGAACGACATCCGCAACTGGGTCGTTGCCTTCAGCAGCGATGGTCCGCCTGATGGCGATCCGTCCTCTCCGGCCGGCGGGTCGACACCGGACGCCGAGATCCTGGACCGGATCGACGACGTGCTGGCGCGAATCGACGATCTCGACGCGCGCATAAACGAGATCTGCGCGAACGTCCCCGTCTGCTGACCGGATCCGCCGACGTTGCCCGTCAAGCCGGCTCCGGTGACGCGCCACCGCGCTCGCGGACGGCCACGAGCAGCGCTGCCGCAGCCACGTACGACGCGGCCATGATCGAGAAGGCGGCCGGATACCCGAACTCGGCGGCCACGAAACCGATGATGAAGGCCCACACGGCGCCGATCCCGAAGGCGAACGTGAAATAGACGGCGAAGGCAACGTCGCGCATCGGTCCAGCGGCACGGTCGGCCAGGTACGCCTGGAGCACGGGTGACTCGCTGAAGACGGCCGTTCCGAAGGGGAGCAGCAACGGGACGAGCAGGAACAGGTTCGCCCCGGCGGCCAAAAAAGCGAGGATCCCCACCGCGGACACCAGGTAGTAGGTGACGAGGGTCGGTCGTCGGCCGAAGCGGTCCGACAGGATCCCGGCAAGGATCGGCCCGACCACGGCGCCCACCAGCAGCAGGGCGTAGAGCAGGCGCACGGTGCCGTCGTCGAGGCCGAGCGGCCCGGACAGGTAGAGCACCATGAACGGCGCCACGATATCGAGCCCACGACCACCTGCCGCCACGAGGGAGGCGCCCAGGATGAGCCGCAGGTCACGTCGTCCCAACACCTCGCGCAGCTGTCCGCGCACCGACCCTGACGCCAGCGCTCGGCGTCGATAGGCAGCGTGATCCTCTCGCACGAAGATCGCCAGCAATACGCCGATGACGAGCGCCGGAATGCCGAACAGCGCGAGCGTCGCCTGCCATCCCACCGCCAGCAGCAACGCGCCGCCCACGAACGGAACGAGGATGGTGCCGAGGTTTCCGCCGCTGATGTGGGCGCTGATCGCGAACCCGCGCCGTTCGGTCGGATACGCGTCGGAGAGCAGCGCGTTGCCGACCGGGTGCTGCGGGCTGGCACCGATGCGCGCCGCGCTGATGGCCGCCAACAGCTGGGTGATCGACTGCGACAGCCCACCCACGATGAGGCTGGTCCCGAAGATGAGCTGGCCGCCCGCCAGGATGAGTGGACGCGCGACGTAGCGGGTCAGGAAGCCATACGCCAGCTGCATCGAACCGCCGACCGCGGTCGTGATGGCGATGAAGGTGCCGATGTCGCGCTCGTTGAGCCCGTACTCGACGATCACGATCGGGTACACCAGCGGCATCAGCGCCGATTGCGCGTGGATCGCCGCGTGGGCGACGGCGAGCAGGACCAGGGCAAGTGCCGGCCTCGTCTGGCTGTTACGATCCACGCGCATGGCCCCCAAAGCCGCCACCGCGCGCACCCCGAAGACGCGGATCATCGATCCTCCGCCGTCCGAGCCGCCGAGCCTGGAGGCGAGCCTGATCGGCACCGTGGGACCGGTGATGCGTCACCTCGTTGCCCACGCGCGCCGACACCAGACATGGGGCGACCTGACCTACCAGCAGTACAACGTGCTGCGCATGATCGACACCCTGGGGCCGCAGCCACAGGCGGAAGTCGCGCGACGGCTGATGGTCACCGCTCCGGTGGTCACGCGTCTGGCGGGAACGCTTGCGGACGCCGGCCTGGTGGAGCGGCGAACGGATCCAAACGACAAGCGCGCCGTCCTGCTGGCCCCCACCGTGAACGGCCGTCGCCAGGCTCGCGCCATGCGGCAGGACCTGCTCGCGGCCGCCCATGAGCTGTTGGAGCCGATCCCCGAGAAGCGGCGCGCAGGGGTCGCCGCTGCGCTCGAGGAGCTCCAGGTCCTGCTCCCCCAAGGCTCAGCGCGCCGCTGAGGGCCGCGCGTCTGCAGCGCGACGGCGTCGATCAGGCCGCTCCGACGAGGTATCGAGCGTCGTCACGCCGAGCGACCCGCGCCGCCCGGCCCAGCGCAGGCCGAGCGCCACGATTCCCACGGTGACCAGCGAGAGGACCGCCCCGGTCATGAACGCCGCAGGCGTTCCCCATGTCTCGGCGACGAATCCGGCGAAGAGGCCTCCCAGCGGCGCTGATCCGGCAAATACCGTGACGTAGAAGCTCATCACCCGGCCACGCAACGCATCGGTGACGTTGGCCTGCACGGTGGCGTTGATGGTGTTGATCATGAGCATGCTGAAGTAGCCGGCGGCAAGAATCAGCGGCGCCGCCAGCAGGATGTTGCGTGACGCCGCGATCGCGACGAGCAGGACCGAGAAGACGATTCCACCACCGAGCATGAGCGGGATGGCGCGTCGGCGTTGCATGACGGCCAGGGTCAGGGATCCGGCCAGCGAGCCGATCCCCATGGCGGCGAACAGCGCTCCGTAGCCGTCAGCGTCGAGATCCAGGATGCCGGTGGCGAACAGCGGCAGCAGAATCTGGAAGTTGAAGCCGAAGGCCGCAATGCCTCCCAGCAGCACCAGGCACCACAGCACGAGCGGCGTCCGGACCGCGTACCAGAAGCCCTCGCGCAGGCTCTCGAGAACCGGCGGATGCTGCTCCGGACGTTCCATGCGCCTGATCTCGCGCGGATTCATTCGCAGCAGACCCGTGAGCACGCCCGCGTACGTCAGGGTGTTGATCCCCAGGTTGATAGCCACTCCGGCGATGGTCGATCCGGTCACCCCTGTGCCGATCGCGATGATCACGCCTGCCAGCGCCGGACCGATGACCCTCGCGGAGTTGAAGGCCATCGAGTTGAGAGCGATCGCGTTGGGCAGCAGGTGCCTCGGCACCAGGTCGGCAGCGAGGGCCTGGCGCATCGGCATGTCGACCGCGTTCACCAGGCCGAGGACGAAGGCCATGGTCATCACCATCCAGATCTCCACCACGCCGGTGGCGATGATGATGAACAGCACGAACGCCTGGAGGCTGGCGGCAAGCTGGGAGGCGATGAGTGCATTCCGCTTGTCGATCCGATCCGCGATGACACCACCGAATGGCGCGAGGAACAGGGCAGGTCCGAACTGGAGGACGGCCACGAACCCGAGCTGGATCGGCGACCCGCCGAGCGCCAGGATCAACCACGGCAGGCTCACCTGCTGCATCCAGGTCCCGATCAGGCTGACGACCTGGCCCCACCAGTAGAGCCGATAGTTGCGCACGGAGAGCGCCGCGAACCCCCGCTTGAGGCCGCCGAGGGCAGCGCGCAGCGGCAGCGATGGCGGCTGATCAGGTCGTGCGCCGGGAGCTGAATCGGTCAAGTGGTCATGTCTCCGGGAAGTTGCTCATGCTAAACAACCTCGCGTCCGGGCGTCATGCCGCCCGGCTGGAGATCTCGTGTGGCCGAATTGATGGAGCATCCCCGGAACGCACGGCCGTTGCGCTGCGAGGCATCCGCACCGTGCGCAGCCGCCACGCCACGAACGCCAGCACGGCGACCGCCGACGACGCGCCGATGCTGAATGCGAGCGGCGCGCCGAAGGCTTCGGCCAGCGCGCCCGCCAGGAGGCCCCCGATGGGCGCCGTGCCCGCGAAGACCGTGACGTACAGCGACATCACTCGCCCGCGAAGAGCGTCGGGAACGCTGTTCTGGATCGTCACGTTGATCGTGTTCACCATCAGCATCGAGGCAAAGCCGATGCCTGCCACGAGCGCGAACGCGGCGAGCGGGCTGCGCACAAAGCCGAGCGCGATCTCGAGCGCCAGGAACAC
>JACDBZ010000191.1 GCA_013694645.1 Chloroflexota bacterium | reverse complement strand
CCTGGCTCGTCTTCGGCGCCTACCTGCACGTCGCCGGGCGTCGCGACCGCTGGGAGCGCCTGGCGCCCTGGCTGATCGTGCTCGGCTTCGCCGGTGTCCTGTTCACCTACATCGGCGCGGGGCTCTTCTTCATCGGCGAGCACAGCTACGCCGCACCGTGAGATCACCGAGCTTGCTCCTCTCGCTCCTGCTGAGCGTTGCATCGGCCATGGCTGCCTGTGCGACGGACATGGCTCCGCCACCCGAACCGTCCAGGGCGCACACGTTCGAGAACATTGCGCTCGGGCAGGCCCGAGAGATGCCGTCCGGTGATCCCTTCGCGGAGGGCCGACGTGGGCCAACCGGCGGGACCGTCTTCGATCCGACCTCTGCCGCGGTCGTGGAGGCCGTTTCGTATCGGTTCAGCCTGGGCCACTGCGGGCTCCTCTCGCCGGTGGACGTCGACGGCAGCTTCTGGGACACGCTGGACGGCACCACGGCGGCAGGCCGGCCGCTCGACCTCGAGCACGACACCGAGATGATCAACCAGACCGCGGGCGTCATCGCGGTGATCGGCAACGAAGCCCGCTTCCGCACCGAGTCCGGAGCCGTCGTCCGCTTCAATCGTCACGACGGCGACAGGGAGTTCCCCGGCTGTGACTGAAGGCGGCCGGCGCTGAGCCGATGCGGACACGTGAGCTGACGGTAGAGACCGGAGACGCACCCGGATTGACCGACCTCACAGGTGCGTGCATCGCATTCCTCGCCGAGGTTTCCGCCGAGGACGGGCTCCTGACGCTGTTCGTGCCGCACGCGACGGCGGGCGTCGTGGTGGTCGAGCTGGGTGCGGGGTCCGATGAGGACCTGCTCGCGGCCCTTGAGCGCCTCCTGCCGCACGACGACCGCTGGCGCCATCGGCATGGCAGTCCCGGTCACGGCGCCGATCACGTGCTCCCGCTCCTCGTTTCGCCGTCGCTCACCGTTCCCATCGTTGGCGGGCGCCTGACCCTCGGGACGTGGCAGTCGATCGCGATGCTCGATCCCAACGGCGACAACCGGCGCCGCACGGTACGGCTCGCGTTCCTCGGCAGCTAACCTAAGCGGTCACGGCGCCGAGGCGACGGACCTCGTCGGCCAGGCGGACCGGATCGGTGGTCGGCTCGTCGCACGCATATCCACGACAGGCGTAGGCGGTGGGCAGGCCATCTCGGACCCCCTTGGCGACGTACAACGGCCACGTCGCATGCGGGTCGCCGTCGCTCACGCCGGTGAGCACGAGGTCGGGCACGTAGGGCACGCCGGCCGCCTCGCGAAGGGCACGAGCGCCAGGGGACGCACCGTCGCCGGCGACGACCACGTCGATCTGCTCCCCGAGCAACCGATCGGCCGCGCACAGCATTCGACCAAAGGCGCTCGGCTGACGCCCGATCGCGGGAGCCACCGCACGAAGGATTGCCTGCGCCCGACGTTGCATCTCCTCCTCGCCGGTCAGGAGCGCGAGGCGCTGGAGCACATCAGCGCCGATGCTGTTCGCCGATGGCGTGGCGTTGTCGATCAGCCCGCGCGGCTGCGCCACGGTGCGGTCGTGCTCCGATGAGGTATCGACGAAGGTGCCTGCCTCGTCATCCCAAAAATCGCGGGTCGCGGTCTCCGCGAGGAGTCGGGCGAGCAGCAACGGAGCAGGTTCGCCGAGAGCGGCGTGGGCGACCAGCAGGCCGTCGGCAAGCGCCAGGTAGTCCTCGCAGAACGCGGGTGTATGGGCGCGGCCGTCGCGGGCCGTGCGCCACAGTCGGTCACCGTCCCGGACCAGCTGAGTCTCGACGAACGCGATCAGCTCGCGCGAGGCCTCCGCATATCGGGGCTCTCCGAGGACGAGTGCCGCATGCGCAAGGGCGCGCAGCACGAACCCGTTCCAGGCCGCCAGCTGCTTGTCATCGCGAGCGGGTCGCGTCCTGCGCGATCGAGCGGCGAGCAGCGCCGTGCGACCTCGCACGACCAGGTCGTCCGGTGCCACCGCCGGTCCTGGACGGTGGAGCACGTTCGTCCCCTCCCAGTTGCCATCGGCCGTGACGCCCCAGGTCGCTGCGAGGATTCGGCGCTCGTCATCGGTCAGGCCTGCATCGGCAAGGACCGACACGAACTCGTCGTGGGACCATACGTAGAACCGTCCTTCGACGCCCTCGCTGTCCGCGTCGAGCGCGGACGCGAACCCGCCGTCGGCCGTGAGGAGCTCGTCCAGCATGAAGTCGAGTGTTCGGCGCGCCACCTCCGCGTACCGTCCTTCGCCCGTGGCGCGGTAGCCCTCGAGGTATGCGTGGGCCAGCAGCGCGTTGTCGTAGAGCATCTTTTCGAAGTGCGGGACGAGCCAATGAGCGTCGGTGCTGTATCGCGCGAAGCCGCCGCCGATCTGGTCGTTTATCCCGCCATCGGCCATCGCATCCAGGGTGCGCGTCACCATCGTCAACACGGCTGGGTCACCCGATCTGCGCCACGCCCGAAGGAGGAACTCGAGCGTCATCGCCGGCGGAAACTTGGGCGCAGCGCCGAACCCGCCCCGGACCGGATCGAAGCTGGCTCCAATGCGCGCGGTTGCCTCCTCGAGCTCGCGCCGCTGCGGATCTCGGTCGCCGGGCGGCACGGACAGCTGCGCGCGGAGGTGTCCGGCAAGCACGTCTGCCTGCTTCTCGATCTCGGCCCTTCGTGATCGGTACGCATCGGCGACGGCGGCGAGCACTCGCGGAAAGGCGGCCATCCCGTGCCGATCATCGGGTGGGAAGTAGGTGCCACCGAAGAAGGGACGCAGGTCAGGCGTCAAGAAGACGTTCATCGGCCATCCACCGGAGCCGGTCATCGCCTGAACGGCTGCCATGTAGACGTCGTCGAGGTCCGGCCGTTCCTCCCGATCGACCTTAATGCTGACAAAGTGCTCGTTCATGAGCGCGGCGGTCTGCTCGTTCTCGAAGCTCTCGCGCTCCATGACGTGGCACCAATGGCAGGCCGCGTAACCGATCGACAGAAAGATCGGCCGATCCTGCGCGCGCGCCTTCTCGAGCGCTTCGGGGCCCCACGGATGCCACTCGACCGGGTTGTGCGCATGCTGGAGCAGGTATGGGCTTGTCTCGTCGATCAGGCGGTTGGGCATGCGGTCAGTGTGGCACGCCGTCACATCCTCGGCCCCCGCCCCGCCAGAAACTGGTTATGTGCGCGGGGTGCACGCATCTACCAACATGGAGCCAGCAAGCGGTCGATTTGGGCCGATTCTCGATCGGATTGTGCGCCCGACGCACATTCCAGGCGGATTGCAGCCCATCTTCGTAGTTCGGTGCAGCCGGTGCACACGCGGACGTGAGACGAGCGAGCGCCCCTACGATCGAGCGGCGACCCCGAACTGCTCGGAAGAGAGCTTGGCGTAGAGGCCTTCCTGCCGGATCAGCTCCGCATGCGTGCCGCGCTCGACGATGCGCCCGCGCGCTATCACCAGGATCTGATCGGCGCGCAGGATGGTGGACAGCCGGTGGGCGATGGCGATCGTGGTGCGACCCTCCATGAGCCGCTGGAGCGCCGCCTGGATGAGCCGCTCGCTGACGGTGTCCAGCGCAGATGTGGCCTCGTCCAGGATCAGGACACGCGGATCCTTGAGCAGCACGCGGGCGATCGCCACCCGTTGCTTCTCGCCGCCGGACAGCTTGTAGCCCCGCTCCCCCACCACGGTGTCGTAACCGTCGGGCAGCTCCATGATTCGCTCGTGGATGGCTGCGGCGCCCGCCGCGTCGGTGATCTCGTCCATGGTCGCATCGGGCTTGGCGTAGCGCAGGTTGGCAAGCACCGTGTCGTGGAACAGGTAGGTCTCCTGGGTCACGAAGCCGATGACGCGTCCCAGCGACTCGAGCTTCACCCCGCGCACGTCCACCCCGTCGATGCTCACCGAGCCGCGGTCAACGTCGTACAGCCGCGGGATCAGGTAGGTGGAGGTGGTCTTGCCGCTGCCCGATGGTCCCACCAGCGCCACCAGCTGCCCGGGCTCCGCGCGGAAGCTGATGTCGTTCAGGGCGAACGGCTGCACCGCGGTCGGCACCGCTCGGCCCTGAGCCTCTGCCTCGGCTGTCTCGGACGCCACCTCGAGCTGCGTCTCGGCCACCGGGTAGCGGAACGAGACATTGTTGAACCGCACGCCGCCACTGGTGGCGGTGGGCGACAGCTCGACCGCCTCTGGCGCATCGGTGATCTCATGGTCCATCTCGAGGTATTCGAAGATCCGATCAAAGAGAGCGAGCGCACCCTGGATCTCGACCTGAACGTTGAGGAGCTGCCCCATCGGAAAGAAGAGGCGCGACTGGAGCGTGGTGAAGGCCACGATCGTGCCGATGCTGACGTTCGTGTCGCCGCCGATAATCAACGAGCCCGCCAGCAGATAGACGAACGCGGGCATGATGCTGAAGAAGGTGCCGATCAGGGCGAAGAACCAGCGGCCGATCATCTGGCCACGGATCTGGAGGTCGCCCAGCCGCCGCGATTCAGCGCGGAAGCGCTCGATGCTCGCCTCCTGCTGACCGAAGGTCTTGGACAGCAGGATCCCCGAAACGCTGAGCGACTCCTCGGTGATCGCGCTCACCTCGGCAAGTGACTGCTGCGTCAGCGTGCTCACCTGGCGGCGCACCTTGCCGACGCGGAACGTGATGTACGCAAAGACCGGCAGAAGGCCAAGGCTGAGCAGCGTCAGGCGCCAGTCCAGGATCCACATGGCGATGACCGTCGTGGCCACGGTGGCAAGGTTGGACAGGAGCGATGCGGCCGTATCGGTCACCACCGACTGCACGCCACCGACATCGTTGCTGATTCGGCTCTGGATCTCGCCGGTGCGCGTCTCGGTGAAAAAGCGCAGCGGCATCCACTGCAGATGGCTGTAAAGCGCAAGGCGCAGGTCGTCCATGACCCGCTGCCCGACGACGTTCGAAAGGAAGCTCTGCCAGACGCCGATGGCGCTCGTGACGATGGGCAGCACGACCATCAGCCCCGCCTGGAGATACAGCAGGTTGAGATCCTGCGGGCCGGTCAGGTTGTCGATGATCAGCTTGAGCAGAATCGGGTTGACGACGCCGATGCTGACCGTGATCAGGATCAGTCCGGCGATGAACACCAGCCGTGCTCGATAGGGAGCGAAGAAACCGAAGATGCGGCGCAGCGTCTGGCGCTCGCTGCCGGCGCGGCGCGTCAGGTCCGGCTCAGGGCCCCCGAATGGGCCACCCCATCCGCCGCCTCCGCCGCCTCGTCTCCGCGTCATTCGAGGATGATGGAGGCGAACGCCTGTGCCAGCCCTATCCCCTGCGGCTCGCCCACCAGGCGCGCGCGCTCACGCATGCGGTCCGCGACGGTCTCCTGGTCGACCTGGCTCTCATGGGCGAGGATGGCGCGGATGCCGATCTCGAACGTGTCACCGATGTCCAGCCACAGGTTCGGCTCCTCGACCCCGGTGAGGAGGACCTGCCGCACCTTCCACGGCTCCAGCTTCTCGTCGCGCCAGAGCTCGGGGAAGTTGAGATGATCGCGTGCCGCGGGGTAGACCGCGGCCAGCGTCGCCTCGCCGGTGGCGAGGTGATCGGGGTGGCCGATGAACGGGTTGTGGTCGAGGCGCCGTTGCGGATTCTGCGTGATGACCAGGTCGGGCCGATAGCGTCGAATCTGACGGACGATGTCGCGCCGCAGATCCAGGGACGGAGTCAGGTAGCCGTCTGGATAGCCGAGATGCACGATCTCGCTGACATTGAGAATGTCGGCCGCGGCCCGCTGCTCGGCAACGCGCGTCGTCGACAGCTGTTCGGGCGTCACCGACGGATCCTCGGTGCCCTTGCCGCCATCGGTCGTGACGACGTAGTCGACCCTGACCCCCAACCCCGTCAGGTGAGCGATCGTTGCCGCGGCGCCGAACTCCGCGTCATCGGGATGGCTGATCACCACCAGCGCGCGCTCCAGCGGCGCAACCAGGTCGTGACGCTCGAGATCGCTCATGCGACCCATCCTACCGCGATTGAGCCGATCGCTCGATTGACCGGTCCCGGGCAGCCGCCCATACTGCCCCGCAGTATGACGACCGAGCGCGCCGGCACCGATTTCCGCCACAGCTACACCAAGGACAAGCAGGATCTGCTGACGCGCCTGCGCCGTATCGAGGGCCAGGCTCGCGGCATCCAGCGCCTCGTCGAGGAAGAGACGTACTGCCTGGACATCCTTCAGCAGGTGGAGGCGCTCACTGCCGCCGCCGACGGGGTGGCGCTGCTGCTGCTCGAGGATCACATCGATGGCTGTCTGACCCACGCGGTCGAAACCGGGCGCGGCCAACCGTACGTCGACGAGGTGATGGCCGTGGTGCGACGCACCATGGGCCGGCGCGGTCCGCGGAAGCCGGGCCTGGGCAGCCGAGCCTGAACCGCGTCTGAGAAGGGAGTGCCGCAGGGGGGAACCACGGCACTCCCGACTGCGAGTCTACGCGCGGCTCACTTGTCGGACAAGCATGCCCTCACTCGCCGAACATGGTGAGTTGCTCGCCGCCTCGCTCGATGAGCGGGTCGAGCCCGAGGACCGGTTCCAGCCACTCGATCCGAGCGCCCTCGCGATCGGCCAACGTCCCGAGATGCTGCCATTTCAGGATATGCCAATTCTGGCGCTCCAGTTCGTCGCGAAGCCAGGGTGAGCGGTCGATCTTCAGACGCAGCAGCTCGCCGCGCTCCGCCGGGATGACGAGGAAGCGGGCCTGATCCTTCCCCGGCGCGATTCCCAACCCGCGGCGCAGGACGGCCTCGCCAACCATCGCCGTCCACTCGACCTCGAACAGGAACGTGAGCTTGCCGCGCACGTACCACAGCGCGTCGACCTGCCCCAGCACGTCGGCCGGCGCCCGCAGGACGAGGGGCAGGTAGACACGACGCTCGTCCTCGGTCAGTCGGTCGAGGAGCGGACGGCCGTCGACCACGCGATCGTGCTCGCGCGCCGCGATCCAGGCCTTGAGCCCCAACCGGTGACCGTAGTCGACGAGGGTGGCCAGCATGCGCGCATGATCCTCAGTTCGACGCCCGAGAACATCGGGCGTCGCCAGCGAACCCTGCTCGCCGGGGGAGACGTAGGCGGCCAGGCAGGCGCGCACGAGCTCCTCATCCGGCGCCTGGAGTCCGGGGAAGAGCCGGTAGATCCGGTCGAGGAAGCCGGCTTCGTCGATCTTGCCCGCCGTCGACAGGATGGACCATGCCGACCACTCGACCCTGTCGGCCAGGGGGCGCTCGGCGAGCTCCGGGTGACGCAGCCACCATTGCGGGTCTGCCTCGTCGCCGATGCGCACCAGGGTCGGGTGATCGTCACGCCACAGCTCCTCCCGGATCAGGGTGGCGACCATTCGCGGCCCCCCGGCCTCCAATCGGTCCGGTTCCTCGGATGCGCTCTCGCCGCGTCCGGCGACGAGGCGGCGCAGAATGCCGGACGAGCCCAGCTCCATCGCCACGGCCGCCACGACGCGCGTCAGCCCGGCGGGCTCCCCGCGATCTCGCAGCAGAGCCGTGACCGATCGATCGATGGCGGCCGCCAGCTCGGGGTAGGTCAGGTGCCCGCCATCGGCCCCGAGGCGCAGGGGACCGGGCTGGACCGCATGCCGCAACCGATCTTCCGCCGATCGCCGCCGGAAGTGGACGGCAATCGCGTCGCCGGAGCGACGGGATTCTCGATGGATCACGTCACTCAGCTCGAGCTCGGCCGCCGCGCCCGCCAGGACGACGGACAGCAGGCGCTCGGGATCGGCGTTCTCCAGCAGGATGACGCACCATCCACCGGGCTTCAGGGCGCCTGACGCCGAGATCATCCCGTGGCGCAGCGCCGTAGCTTCGGCTCCCGCAGGATGACCTCCTCCCCCGAAGATCTGTTCAAGCCGAAGGGTCTCAGCCGCCTCGCGGCCCAGCACCATCGAGGTGGCCAGGAACTCGAACGCGAGCTCATCAAGCGGCGGACTGGGAGCGGGTGCCGACAGGATGAGATCGACACCATCGGTGGGGAGGTACTGGCCCACCACCGAGGCCCGGGCGCGCAACCAGAGCACGTTGGCGGCTGTCACGCCGCCAAGCTCGGTGAAGTCAGCGGCAAAGGCAGCCGCGTGTCGCTCGCCGAGAACGGCGATCGCGGAGCGCACCTCTCGGTATGCGTCCTCGAAGGCGCGCCACACGTTCACTTCTCGCTGGTGGCGGCTTGCCGGTTGCCGCACGTGGCCACCGCTGATGCGCAGCGAGGCAACGCGTCCCGGATAGCCATTCAGTCGGCTTGCCGGTAGCAGGCAGGCGGCGAGCGCCAGCTTCATGACCGCGGCAACAGGAGTGCTGCGTATCTCGCCCTCGATCTTGGACAGGATGGCGTGCAGGGCATACAGGTTCCGCGGCGTGTAGAGGTTGAGCAGCTCCTCGACCAGATCGTCCTTACCGTCGAGGACCGGGAAGCGAGAGCGCAGCTCCTGGTGGGCGGGACTCTGCCGAGGTCCGTCCGCGGCAGTGCTCGGAGCCGGGTCGGGGCGAACGGTGGACGAGAAGCGCGGTCGCTCGGCAGTCGAGCTGGGTGGATCGACCGCCTGCGGCGCGGGCGGCGGGCCGCCGCCCTCGCCAATCGTCAGATCAAGCTCATCGGCCAGCTCCGCCATCGGCTCATCGCGTGGTGCTTCCGGCACGACGCCCCTCGTGAGTTCCGCGGCAGCACGCTCGATTCCGAGCTTCGCGAGATCACCTTCATCGACCGCTGCGGATCTCTCCTCCGGTCCACCCCGGCTGGCGTCGCAGGCTGCGCAGCGATACAGCTTGCGTCCCGGCGCGTCTCCGTCTCGAGGCCAGATGAACTGATCGGCGACAACCGGGCTGCGACATGCAGCACAGCGAGTGGAGTAGAGCTCCTCGATATGCTGCCGCAATGAAACGTCGACGCGTCGCGAGGCGGCGAGCTGCGCGAACGCCGCATCCAGCACGGCCGGCTGCGGGGCCGTCAACAGGCCGATCGCGGCCAACTGGGCGAGTGGACTGGGATCGGCGGCGACTGAGCGCATCCCTGCCGCGATGGCGCGCCGCGCCGTCCAGCCTGTCCCAGCCCACGGATCGAGCACCGTGTCGCCCGGAGCGGCGAACGCGGCCAGGACACCGTCGAGCTGGTTGTCGGCCGGGGCGGGGTGGGACCGATCGAGGAGCGACAGGCCGGGAAGGCGTCGCGGCAGGATGACATGGTCGAGTCCTGTTCGCTCAGCCTCGCTCATCCTATGGCTCTTCTACCAGCTCCTCTTCGAGCTCGGGCTCGCTTGAATACTCGGGGAGTGTCGTGTCGAGCTCCTCGACCTCCTCGGAATCCTCATCGGCCTCTTCGACCTCGTCGTCGTCATCGTACCGAAGTGGAGTGCCCTTGATGTACGGTCTGACGCCAATGCCGCTCTGGCCCTGCGTGGGGAATGAAACCTTGCCGAAATTATTCGGGTGGCTGAACACCTCCCGAATCATGACGACGACTTCGCCACCGGCCTCATGCACCGTCGTGATGGCAGCGTCATAGCGGCTTCCAGAAGCGATCAGCTTCAGGAGGCGAGTGGCGATCCGCGGCTCCACGCTGCCGATCGCAATCGTGGCGACACTGGCCACGAGCTCATCACCCTGGACGTCAAGACTGATGGCGTCACCCGGAGAGAGCGGCGCCAGCACGCGCGGGGCGGCGAGATTGATGAGCCGGGCCCGGCCGGTCTTGCCGGTCTCCTCGATGAAGAGAGTGACCGGCGCCTTTTCCGGACGGCTCTTGCCGTTTGTCGTGGGCCGCTTGGCGGCCATCAGCACGCGCAACCGCTCGATATTCCGTTGCGCGATCCGGTTCGTCGCATCCCGCTCGAGCGCCTGTTCGTAGGCCCCGAGCGCCTCCGCGTGCCTGCCCAGCTCTGCGAGCGCTTTTCCGAGCCGATTGCAGGCGTCGATATCGGGGCCGAGATCGAGCAGCTGACGGTTCGCAACGACCGCCTCCTCCCATTCACCGCGCGTCGCATGGGCGATCGCGGCCTCGGCCAGCTGGCGTCGTTGTCGTGTGGTCGTGTCAGCTTCTCCAAGCGCCATGAGCGTTGTGAGCGTCTCCGATAGCGAGGGTCCACGGCCGAGGCCGGCCGAAAGCGACCTCTTGTACCACCGGCCTCGTAGGGTGTCAACGCGGCCCGTGACAGGGTGGCTCAGGCCCTGTGCAGGATCAGGCCAACCAGGAGCCCGAGGAGCAGCAGCGCTCCGAATTCCAGGGCCACGCTGCGTCCAGATGCCTTCCCCCGAAGCGCATCGACGGCGCCGCCCCAGGCGTAGAACGCAAGCGCCATGAGGGCAGCCATGACGCTGAACGGCACGTCCAGCAGCACAACGCCCGCCCCGATCTGCACCACGACCAGTACGTGCAGCAACGCCTGCCCGACGCCCTCCACGCCCATCGTCTCGCGAGCCTCGGACGCGCGGAGCGCCAGTGGAAAGGCCAGGACAGCCACCAGCACGAGCGGGGTCGGCCAGGTTCGGGAGCCGAACAGAACGAGGATGCCGGCAGCACCGCAGAACAGGATGCCCGTCAGCAACAGGTCGCCCATGGTTCGCCCGCCGGTGCCGCGCCCAAGGCGCACCTCGAGATAGGTCACCGCCCAGAGCAGCACCGCCAGGATCGGCACCAGGAGCAGACTCAAGCCACCGGGGATCAGGCGACCGAACAGGGTGGCGGCGATCCCTGCTGTGGCGGGGATGGCATAGCGTGCCAGTCCCAGATCGGAGCGCGCAGGGCCGATGACGCGGATCGCCACGATTCCGCCGATCAGCAACTGGCCGGCAACCGCGACGGCAAGCCAGACCGGTTCGGCGAACCAGCCGGCGGCCGCGACCACGGCCTGTGCCACCGCCAGTGCGACCGCCGCCGGCTTATCGATCCGTTGCAGGATGGCCAGTCGTCGCCGATCACGGAAGAGCCTCCCGATCACGCCAGGATCTCGAGCATCTCAGCCGCGGTGCGAGTTGTCAGCACCTGTTCGGCCGTGAGCCACGCTCGCCGGGCGAGGTCAACCGCGTAACGCTGCTGACCGAGCTCCTCGGTTCGATGCGCATCAGAGGCCACGGTCAGTCGGGCGCCGGCCTGCCCCGCGGCCCGTGCGAGCACATCGTCGAGATCGAGCCGCGGGCTGCCATTGATCTCGAGCACGGTTCCGGTGCGCGCCGCCGCCTCGAAGACGCGCGGCCAGTTGAGCGGCAGCGGGTCGCGGCGGTTCACGATGCGACCGGATGGGTGCGCGAGCACATCCACGTGCGGATGCTCGATCGCGGCGAGCGCACGGGCCGTCAGCTGCTCGCTGGACTGTCCGCGGCCGGTATGGATGCTGGCGATGACGACATCGAACCGGGCCAGCAGCTCGTCCGGGTAGTCGAGGGTGGCATCGGCCCGAATCTCGAGCTCGGTGCCATGCAGGATGCGAAACGGCGCAAGCTCGGTGTTGATCCGCGCGATCTCGGCGCGCTGCTCCTCGACGCGCTCCGGCGCCAGCCCGCGCGCGATCCCGAGCGATGGCGAGTGATCGGTGAGCACGATGTACTGGTGACCGATGTCGCGCGCCGCGCGCGCCATCGACTCGATCGTGTCCACCCCGTCGGTCCAGTTCGAGTGGGTGTGGGTGTCTCCGCGGATCTCGGCCTGGGTCACGAGCGTCGGCAAGTGATCCGTGCGGGCGGCCTCGATCTCGCCGTTCCCCTCGCGCAGCTCGGGTGCGATCCACGGCAGGTCGAGACGCGCATATGCCTCCGCCTCGTCCGCCGCGAGCAGCAGTTCGCCGGTCTCGATGACCTTGAACCCCTTCTCTGAGAGAGACCAGCCGCGCTCCAGTGCCATGCCCCTCAGCGCGATGTTGTGATCCCGGCTACCGGTGAAATGCAGGAGGTGCGTGCCCCATGCGGGCGGCGGGCAGACCATGAGATCGACCTGCGGGCCATCGCGCAGCAGAATGCTCGACTTGTCGATCCCGGCCGACAGAATCTTTTCCACCTCGGGTAGCCCGTCGAGTGTCGCGATGAGCGCGCCGGGATCGTCGACCGCAGCGAGCAGGTCCAGGTCGCCAATGGTCGTGCGGCGGCGACGGAGCGAGCCCGCGACCTCGATGCGGTGGACGCCACGCACGTCGCGCAGGCGCGCCACGAGGTCAGCGATCAGGGTATCTGCGTCGTGGATGAGGAGGCGAGAGCTGCGACGCTCGATGCGTGAGATGCCTTCGAGGATGTTCTGCTCGGTGCGGGCCGAGAGGCCCTTCACGTGACGAAGTCCGCCCGCTTCGGCGGCGGCACGCAGGCCGTCGAGGGAATCGATCCCCAGGCGTTCATGGACGAGGCGGACCGTCTTCGGTCCCACCCCCGGCACACGGAGCATGTCCAGTACGCCGTCCGGTACCTGCGCCCGGAGTCGATCGTGGTAAGTGAGCTTCCCCGTCTCGGCGAGCTCGGCGAGCTTCGCCGTCAGCGCGGTTCCGGCACCCGGCAGCTTCGGCGGCTCGCCGCGTCCGAAGAGCACCGCGACATCGTCCGGGTAGCGCTCGACCGCATCGGCAACGCGCCGATACGCAACCGCCTTGTAGACGACCTCGCCGAGA
The DNA here is from genome assembly GCA_013694645.1 of Chloroflexota bacterium. Lineage (GTDB taxonomy): Bacteria > Chloroflexota > Limnocylindria > QHBO01 > QHBO01 > JACDBZ01. The sequence goes on along the minus strand of JACDBZ010000191.1, from coordinate 81 downwards.
ATTTCGAGCATGTCGCCGATCTCGTTGAAGACCCGCGCCATCTCGCTATTGGTGATCGTGGTGCCGCCGCCGCGCGACACG
>JACDBZ010000190.1 GCA_013694645.1 Chloroflexota bacterium | reverse complement strand
CGGATCGCGGGACCTTCACCCTGGCGCCGTGGATGGTCTACATGGCCGCGGCCATGAGCATGCTCGTCATCCCGTTCGCCCCCGGCGCCATCGCGGCCGACTTCAACATCGGCATCGTCTACTTCTTTGCGGTGCTCGGACTCTCGGTGGTCGGCCTTCTCGTCGCCGGCTGGGCGAGCTACAACAAGTACTCCCTCCTCGGCGGGCTGCGCGCGGCGGCACAGATGGTCAGCTACGAGATCCCACTCACGCTCTCGATCGTCGGCGCGGTCGTGCTGGCCGGCACGCTCAGCTTCAGCGAGCTGATCGTGTGGCAGCGTGAGCATGGTTGGCTGCTCTTCTGGCAGCCGATCGGCCTCGGGATCTTCTATATCAGCTCCCTCGCCGAGGTGAACCGCTCGCCGTTCGACATGGTCGAGGCGGACTCGGAGCTTGTCGCGGGACCATTCACCGAGTACTCCGGCATGCGCTTTGGCTTCTTCTTCTTCGCCGAGTACGTCGCGCTGTTCATAATGAGCGGCATCCTGGTCAGCCTCTTCTTCGGCGGCTGGCTCGCCCCCTGGCCGTTCCCGGCGCAGCTCGACGGCTTCGGCGGGACCCTGTACGGCATCTTCTGGTTCTTCCTCAAGACGTACACGTTCGTGTTCATCGCGGTCTGGCTGCGCGCCACGCTGCCACGCGTGCGGGTGGACCAGCTGATGGGCATGGCCTGGAAGGTCCTCCTGCCGCTCGCCCTGGTGAACCTGTTCATCACCGCCATCGCGGTCGTGGTGCTCGACCTGTGAGGAGCGACTGATGGCATTCCCCGGATCCGGCATCGCCAAGGGCATGGCCACCACCTTCCGCAACTTCTTCGCGCCGAAGGTGACGCGCCAGTACCCCGAGCAGCGTCCGGAGATCCCCGACCGATGGCGCGGCCGCCTCGATCTCATCTACGATCCGTTCGGCGAGCACAAGTGTGAGGTCTGCTTCCAGTGCGCGCAGGTCTGCCCGGTGGAGGCGATCGACATGAGTGGCTTCGACTCGGAGGGCAACCGGATCCGATACGGCATGCCGGAGATCTATGACGAGCGCAAGGATGCGAACGCGTACCGTCGCGCCGGGTTGCTCGCGCGGCCGATGCGCAACGCGGCCCGCTGGGACGAAGTCATCGACACGCCCTTCGTCGACGGGGTGATCGACGGCTTCGGTGGCCGGCCGGAGGCGCTCATCGCCATCTTGCGTCCGATCGAGGAGCGCTACGGCTACCTGCCCGAGCAGGCGCTCCGTCGGGTCAGTGATCGGATGACCATCCACTGGGCGCAGGTCTTCGGTGCAGCCGGCCTCGGCGGCTTCCGGCTGCTCCCCACCGAGGGGCACGTCATCACCGTCTGCGACTGTGCCTCGTGTCGGTTCGCCGGCGGAGACCGCCTGCTCGAAGCGCTGGAAGGGGAGCTCGGCATCGGGGCCGGCGAGACGACCCCGGACGGACGCTTCACGCTCGAGACGCGCAGCGACGTCGGCGCCGGAACGATCAGCCCCGCGATACGCGTGGACACGCTGGTCTACGGCCCGCTTGACGAGGCAAAGGCGCTGCACATCGTCGGAGAGCGACGCGCCGCCGTCGCGTCTTCCGGGGGGCGGACCTGAGATGGCGGGCGCGCTCTCACCGCAGATTCGCATCCTCGACGGCGGCGAGCACCGCCTGCTGACCGATATCGGCCGAGTCGATCCAACGAGCCTGGCGAGCTACCGCGAGCACGGTGGGTACGCCGGCCTGGAGCGCGCGGTCACCCGGCTGACGCCCACCGACGTGATCGAGGAGATTCGCGCGGCCGGCCTGCGCGGTCGCGGCGGCTCCGGGTTCCCGACAGCCGCCAAATGGCGTGTGGCCCGCGAGATGGACGCCGACCGCAAGATCGTGGTCGCCAACCTCATGGCGGCCGACCCGAGCGCCCTCGGCGACCGGGCGCTCGCCGAGGGCAACCCGCATCTCGTGGTGGAGGGGCTGATCATCGCCGCCTACGCGGTCGGGGCCAGCGAGGCCATCGTCGCCGTGCGGCGCGACTGGCCCCTCGCGATCGAGCGGCTGCAGACAGCGATTCGCGAAGCGACCGACTCGCATCTCGGGGGCTACCTCGTTCTGGGTACCGACACGAGTGTCCAGCTGAGCGTCTGGGAAGGATCCGGCGCGTACGTGGCCGGCGAGGAAACCGCCCTCATCAGTGCCCTCTCCGGCGACCGCGGCATGCCACTCATCCGTCCGCCGTATCCCGCGGAGCGGGGCCTGTGGGGCGCCCCGACAATCGTGCAGAACGGGGAGACACTGGCCCACGTTGCGTGGATCCTGGCCCATTCACCCGACGCCTTCGCCTCGGTCGGCACCGAGGCCAGCCGAGGCACCAAGCTCGTCACAGTCATGGGCCGCGTCGGCGAGCCGGGCCTTCTCGAGATCCCGCTCGGCACCCCCCTGCTCGACCTGCTCGGGATGGCCGGCGGCGGAACCGGGACGACCAAGGCGCTCTTCGTCGGCGGACCGGGTGGCGGCGCCATCGACGCCGGCTCGCTCAACCTGCCGTACGACTTCGACGACCTCGAGGGCGCCGGCGCCATCATCGGCTCCGGATCGGTGCTCGTCACCGATAGCGCCACCTGCATGGTCGACACCGCTCGCTTCTTCATCGACTTCAACGCGCGCGAGGCGTGCGGCAAGGCGGTGCCGTGCCGGATCGGGACCAAGCGCCTCGTCGAGACGGTCGACCGCATCCTGGCCGCCACCCCTCGCCCGAACGACTTCACGCTCCTGCGTGACCTCTCGCGCAAGGTGAGCGACACCGCCCTCTGCAAGCTCGAACGCCTGGCGTCCGGCCCGATCCTGACGACGCTCGATCGCTTCGGGGACGAGTACCGGGCGCATGCCGAGCGCGGCGTCTGCATCGCCGGGGCGTGCCGCACGAGCGAGCTGCTGCCGCTCATCGAGCCGCTCGCCGGCGTCGAGCCGGCAGCCCGGCTAGAGTAGGAACCGATGAGCTTCGGAACGACGAACGGCCACTCCGCCGGCAACGGCAGTGGAGATGGCGACGCGAAGATCGCGTCCGACTACACCCCGCTCTGGCCGATGGTTCCCGGCACCCGTGAGATCGGCGTCACGATCAACGGCCGGGAGCTCCAGGTCGAGGAGGGACAGACGATCCTCCAGGCCTGCCGGGTGCTGGGCATCGACGTGCCCACCCTGTGCTACGAGCCAAAGCTGGCCCCGTACGGCGCCTGCCGCATCTGCGTGGTCGAGGTTGCCGGGCGCGACGACACGCCGATCAGCTGCGGCACGCAGATCGAGCCGGGGATGGTCATCACGACCCATTCGGAGCGGGTCATCGAGAACCGCCGCATGGTGCTCGAGCTGATCTTCAGCGATCACGATGCCTACTGCCTGCCGCCGTGCCAGTTCAAGTGCCCAACCCGCGTCGACATCCCGGGGTACCTGAAGCAGAACACCCTCGGCAACTGGGAAGAGGCGACGCGCATCCTGAAGCGCTCCCTCCCCTTCCCGGCGATCCTCGGCCGCGTCTGCCCCGCGCCATGCGAGACGCATTGCCGGCGCGAGGAGGTGGATACCGCCATCGCCATCCGAGACTCGCATCGGTACTGCGCGGACCGGGTGCTCGAGGTGGACGCGCCGGCGCCGATCCCGTGGCCGAAGGATCCACCCACCGGCCGCCGCGTGGCGATCATCGGTGCGGGACCGGCCGGCATGACTGCCGCCTACTACCTTCAGCTGCGCGGTCATGCGTGCGATGTGTACGAGGCCGATCCGGAGCAGGGCGGCATGCTGCGCTACGGCATTCCGCAGTACCGCCTGCCGAAGGGCTGGATGGATCGCGAGCTCAATCACGTGTGGGAGCTCGGCGCCGCCTTCAAGCCCAACATGCGGCTCGGGCGTGACTTCCACCTCGGCGACATCATCGATGAGTACGACGCGATCTACGTCGGCATCGGCTGCTACAAGTCGAACGAGCTCGGGATCCCGGGCGAGCATGCCGATGGCACCGTCAACGCGCTCGAGAATCTCTACAACTCCACCCGCGGCGTCCCGGTCCCGCGGCTCAAAGGCGCCAGGGTGGTCGTCATCGGCGGCGGGTTCACCGCCATCGACTGCACGCGCACCAGCGTGCGCCAGGGGGCCGCTGAGGTGACCCTCGTCTATCGTCGCGACCTCAAGGACATGCCCGCCGCCGATGAAGTGCACGAGGCAATCGAGGAGGGTGCGCGCGTCATCTTCCAGGCCGCTCCGACCCGCATCGTCACCGGCGAGAACGACAAGGTCACCGGTGTCGAGTTCCAGCGCATGAAGCTCGGCGAGCCCGACCCACAGGGAAGGCGGCGTCCCGAGCCCATGCCGGGCACCGAGTTCATCGTGGAGTGCGACACCGTGCTGGGCGCCATCGGCCAGGGACCGGAGCTGTCGTGGATCGAATCCGAGCCGGACGAGATCCGCGCCGGACTCGAGGTCGACCGTCGCGGCAACCTGGTGGCGGAGGAGCACATCTTCCGCACCAACGTCCCGAAGATCTTCGCCTCGGGCGACGTTCGGACCGGCGCCGCGACCGTGGTCGAAGCCATCGGTGAGGCCCGTCGCGCGTCATACGCCATGGACTACTGGCTGCGCGGACACGATCTCGACGATCCGCAGGTTCGGCGCATCGTCACCGAGCCACAGCCCAACTTCCTGACCATCGTGCCCTTCACCGATGACGTCAAGGAGCCGCGCGCCATCATGGGCAGGCAGGAGGCGGACGAGCGCAAGGGCACCTTCAACGAGTACGAGTTCGGCTATACCGGCGACCAGGCCATGGCCGAGGCGTCGCGCTGCCTCCAGTGCACCTGCGAGGCGATCGGCCATTGCGACCTGCGCGAGGCGGCGATCGAGTACGAGACGACGCTCAACATGGCCATCGACGAACGCTCGATCCAGGACAACCCGTACGTCGGCGTCAACCACGGCTACGGCCGCGACGAGACGCACTCGTTCATCCTGCGCGACTATTCCCGCTGTATCGATTGCGGTCGCTGCGCCCAGGTGTGCAAAGAGATCGTCGGCGCCGGCTGCTACGACTTCATCGGCAAAGGCTTCGACTCGCTGGTCACCACGGCCGACTTCGTCAGCCTCAACGAGACGCCCTGCGTCTCCTGTGGCCGCTGCGCGGAGACCTGCCCGGTCGGGGCGTTGATGCCGCGGCCCCGCATCCTCGAGACGTACCAGCTGGACGTGAGTCGCTGCATCTTCTGCGGCATCTGCGCCGATGCCTGCCCGTACGACGCACTGCGCTGCGGCCCCGAGTTCGAGTTCAGCGAGTACCAGCGCGACCTGCCGATGCTCGACATCCTCGAGATGTCCGACCGGGAGCGACCTACCCGCTAGCCCGATGCGGCTGGCGCCCGGCTGGTTGAGCAGCCTTCCTACAAATGCCTGCGTGGTGCGCGTTAGCTGACAGAACGACCGCCAACGGCCCTCGGCCACGCTCAGCGACGTGGTCCAGGGCGGGTCGACCCAGCTAATGCGACTCGGGCCAGCATTTGACAATTTCAGCGCGGCCGTAGTGCGGACGCCCACGAGACGTCACTGATGA
>JACDBZ010000184.1 GCA_013694645.1 Chloroflexota bacterium | reverse complement strand
GTGTCGCCGCGTTGGCCCGCGCCAGGACGACGCGTCTGCCCTCGACGTCACCGAGGCCGCGGGCGATCTCGACGGTCAGGTACTCGTCCGGCACGTGGTCGACCCGGATACCGGCAGCCAGGAGCGGCAGGGTTGCGTCGTTGTCGATCGATGCGCCGCGCAGGACGCCGCAGTGCCCGTGCGAGGTGTATTCGCACAGGCAGACATCGGCGATGACAGCCAGCTCGTCACCGACCGCGCGACGCAGCTCGCGGATCGCCTGCTGCACGATCCCCTCGTCCGCCCACGCACCGCTGCCATCGGGGTCCTTGGACTCCGGCAGACCGAAGAGCAGCACCGATCGCACGCCTGCTTCAAGCAGCCGGGCCGCATGCGCCGGAAGCTCATCCACGCTGAGCCGATGCTGACCTGGCATCGAGCCGATCTCCTCGCGGATGCCGTGTCCGGGGCGAACGAAGAGCGGTGCAACCAGCATGGCCGGATGGAGTCGCGTCTCGCTGACGAGCGCGCGAAGGGCCGGCGTTCGGCGCAGGCGACGGCCATGGAAGTCGGTCATCGGTTCTCTCGTGCGAAGTGAATGGCGATGGCATCGGCCAGCCCGACCGCGGTGTGCTCGGACGCGACCGCGGCGATATGGAATCCCGCGTTGCGTGCCTCCGCCGCGGTGACGGGGCCGATGCAGAATGCGGGGAGTGTCCGTGCGCGTCCCCGGTCGATTGGCGAGGCGAGTCGGGTCAACCCGCGCACGGTCGAGCCGCTGGTGAACGCGATGCCGTCGAGGTCCTGCTGGAGCGCCGCGCGAAGCGGGTCTCGGCTGGAGCCGGGGCCCTCGACGGTCCGGTACGCGACCACCTCCTCGACGATCGCGCCGCGCGTGACGAGCGCCTCGCGGAGGTCCGGTGTCGCCGCGTTGGCCCGCGCCAGGACGACGCGTCTGCCCTCGACGTCACCGAGGCCGCGGGCGATCTCGACGGTCAGGTACTCGTCCGGCACGTGGTCGACCCGGATACCGGCAGCCAGGAGCGTCTCCGCCGTCGCCGGTCCCACCGCCGCGACTCGGATGGTCTCGGGAAGACGATCGCCATTCGCGCTGATTCGCGCGGCGAGTGCATCGGCTCCGTTGGGGCTGGTCAGCACGAGCCAATCGGCGCCCTCGAGGCCGATGAGCATGGCGTCGAGGTCGGCGGCGGTCGAATCGAGATCAATTGCGACCGTCGGCACGAGCGTCGGTGTCATGTTCCGCTCGATGAGCAGGTGCCTGAGCTGATGAGCCTGACCGGCAGGCCGAGTGACGAGGATCCGGGGCGTCATTCGGCCACGATCTGCTCGGCGACTTCCGCGACGATGCGCTCGGGGTCGTCGGCCGGCCCTGACGCCTCGGCGCGAAGGTACGTTCCGTCGGCGGTCTCGAAGGCGGCGCGCAGCCGCAGCGTTCCCTCGGCCGCCTCGCCGAGCGCGCCGAGCGGCGCCAGGCAGCCGCCACCGATGCGGCGCAGCAGCGCCCGCTCCGCCTCGACCGAGACGCGCGTCGCCCGGTGATCGACCCGCGCCAATGCCTCGATGAGGAAGGGATCCGTGGTCCTCACCTGTACGGCCAGCGCGCCCTGGGCGGGCGCCGGAAGGACGAGATCGAACGACAGGCGAGCATGCTCCGGGACCTGGATCCCGAGTCGGTCGAGGCCGGCGGCCGCAAGCATGAGGGCTTCGAAGTCCTCCGCTCTCAGGCGCGCGAGCCGCGTCTCGACGTTGCCGCGAATCGGTGTTGCGATCAGGTCGGCCCGGGCGGCCGCCAGCTGTGCCGCCCGGCGCGGCGAGCTCGTGCCGATGCGGGCGCCGAACGGGAGATCCTCGATCGTTCCGTCGGTCGTGGTGAGCAGGCAGTCCCTCGCGTCCGCTCGTTCGAGCACGGCGCCGATCATCAGGCCCTCGACCGGTGCCGTCGGCAGATCCTTGTACGAATGAACGACGAGGTCGACGCGCCCATCGAGCAGCGCCTGCTCAAGCTCGCGAGTGAACTGGCCGTCGGAGGCCACCCAGCTTGCGTTTGGTCGTTTGGCGCTGATCGCGTCGCCGCGGGTGGAGATCGGCACCAGCTGCGGGTCGCCGAGGATCGGAGCAATGGCGCGGGCAGCGATCCGCGCCTGGGCAAGGGCCAGCCGACTCTCCCGAGTCCCGATGCGGAGCGTCGCCGTCGCCGTCATCGCTCGAGCCCGAAGAGGCGACGGACGGTGTCGGCATCGGCGCCGCCGCGTCGCAGCTCGACTGACGGCCCGTGCAGCAGGTCGCCCAGCATCGCGGTGGTGGCGGCCTCCACCGCTTCCAGCTGGCGCGGGTCAAGTGACGCGCGCCCGCGCAATCGAGCCAGGTGCCGGCGTCGGACCGCATCGGCCTCACCGTGGAGCACCTCCAGCGCGTCAGCCCCGCGCCTCGCCTCCAGCCAGGCGACGTACGCGTCCACCTCCCGCTCCAGCTCAAACCGAAGCCGCTGTTCCACAGCCGGATCGAGCACCGGAATGCTGCCGGCCAGCGCTCCCAGCGCATCGAGCGTCATCAGCCGGTCACCGAGGAGCGTGGCCGTCTCGGTGTCGACAGCGCTCGGCGCTGACAGGTCGAGCACCCACGGCAGCGGACCGCTGACGAGCCCGGCGGTCAGGAACGGCACCCGGGTGCGCACCGCGAGCGCGACCGCATCGGCATCGGCGAGGCCCTCCGCGCTGATCGCGCCGACCAGGAGGCGATGGCCATCCCCCGGCAGCCGCTCCAGGAGCTGGCCGCCACGCTCGGTGGATGCGGAGATGATCGAGATGCGGTGTCCGCGCGCTGCGATGCTCATCGCGACCAACCGGCCCATCTCGCCCGTGCCGGCGACCACCACCCGGGCCATGGAGCCGTCCAGGCGATCAACCAGCCACGCGGCGCCTCGGTCCGCCAGGGATCGATCCGCACCCGGACGGGCGTGGCTGCGGACGCCGCGGCCGAAGCGCAGCGCTCGGCGAAAAAGCTCGTTCAGGATGGGCCCGGTCGTCCCGTTCGCAAGCGCCGCCTCGTAGGCGCCGCGCACCTGTCCCAACAGCTGCTCTTCAGCCACGACCGCGGAGTCGAATCCTGCGACGACGTTGAAGACACGCACTATGGCGTGGCGTCCGGCGACCTGTGAGCCGTCGGACGCGGGGCCGGCTTCGACCGATACGAGCTCCACGCGATGGCAGGTGTCGAGGAGGACGTGCTCGGCCACGCCAGCCGCCGGACGCTCGCGGGCCAGGCGTTCGCGCTCCTGCGCCGAATGCGCGCGAAAGGTGGCGAAGCGGACGCGGATCGCGTCGAGGTCGACATGCGTTGCTGACAAGCGATCGGTCACCGATGCGCGGAATCGAAGTGAGCGGCGATCGCAGCCTAGGGTGCACCCAGCGGCCGAGTCAAACCTGAGTCATAGATTTGCGCAGATTCCTCGTGACATATTGCGAGTGGGTCCCAATTGGGTTGGCGCCAGTTCGGGAATGCTCAGTGCAGGATCTGCGAGAGGAACTGCTTGGTCCGCTCCTGGACCGGTGCCTCAAAGATCTGGCTCGGCGGACCTTCCTCGACGATGAGGCCGTGATCGAAGAACACCATGCGGTTGGCGACCGCGCGCGCGAAGCCCATCTCGTGCGTGACGCAGATCATGGTCATGCCGGTTTCGCTGGCCAGCCCCTTCATCACGTCCAGCACCTCGCTGATCATCTCCGGGTCGAGCGCGGAGGTCGGCTCGTCGAAGAGCATGATCTTGGGTTCCATTGCCAGTGCCCGCGCGATGGCCACCC
>JACDBZ010000182.1 GCA_013694645.1 Chloroflexota bacterium | reverse complement strand
ATGTCACTGACCTCGGTCCACACACGCCAGCGGACGTTGAGCCGATACAGGCCCGACGACCACAGCACGGCAACCCAGACGATAGCGAAGATCACCGCGGCCAGGCGGACGTCGATGCCGAGGGATCGCCACAGGGCGCTCATGTCCCCGTCGCGGAACCGGAGCACGGCCACTCCCAACACGACCGCGACGGTCACCGCGCCGTCTACGAGCATGAGCCCGACGCGAAGCGCCATCAGATGCCGACGAATCATGTGTAGCGAATCCCTGCCCTTGCGGTCGTCCACGATTGCCCGCGTGAACATGGGCAACTCTAGCGAGATCGGCTCCCTTGTGCGAGCAATCCCGCACAGCCCGGTACACTCGCCGTGATGGCCCGAATTCTCGTGGTCGAGCCCGTGGCGCAGCCCGGGCTCGACATCTTATGCACCGCACACGATACCGAGGTCCGGCTTGACCTCGGTCGTGAGGAGATACTGCGCCACCTCGGCGAGGGAGGCGCCTGGGACGCGCTCATCGTTCGCTCCCAGACCCGAGTCGACGTTGAGCTTCTCAGCGCGGCCGCGCCCCGGCTGAGCGTGGTCGGCGTCGCGAGCGTCGGGATCGACCGCATCGACGTCGAGGCGGCAACCCGCGCCGGCGTCATGATCGTCAACGCACCGACCGGCAATACGATCGCAGCCGCCGAGCACACCATGGCGCTCATGCTCGCGCTGCTCCGTCACATCCCGAGCGCCCATTCGTCAATCGGCAACGGCGAGTGGGATCGTGGCCGCTACACCGGTCGCGAGCTGCGCGGCAAGACGCTGGGCGTCATTGGCCTGGGGAAGATCGGCAAGGCGGTGGCTCGACGCGCCACCGGCTTCGAGATGCGGGTCATCGCCGCCGATCCGTATCTCACCGAGGATCAGGCATCCGAGGTCGGCACGAAGCTGGTGGGCCTCGCGGAGCTCCTCCATCGGTCCGATGTGATCACCGTCCATACGCCCTTGACCGCGCAGACGCGACACCTGCTCGGACGGGCGCAGCTCGAGGCCACCAAACCGGGTGCGTTCGTTCTCAATGTTGCCCGTGGCGGCATCGTGGACGAGCAGGCACTCGCCGACGCGCTCGCCTCCGGGCAGCTTGCCGGCGCCGCCGTCGACGTCTACTCCGTCGAGCCGATGGCAACGGACAATCCGTTGCGCACGGCACCAAACATCGTGCTCACGCCGCATCTCGGTGCCTCCACGACCGAGGCGCAGGATCGGGTCGGTCTCGAGATGGCCGAGCAGGTGCTGATGGCACTCTCAGGCGTCACGCCCCCGTATGCGGTGAACGCGCCGTCCGTCGCGCCCGAGACCACCCCGAAGCTTCGACCGTACGTTGAGCTGGGACGCCGGCTCGCCATCCTTGCCCGCCAGTTGGCCCCGGGCGCGTTCGACGCTCTGTCGCTGACCTACGCCGGCGAGATTGCGGCGGGGGAGTGTGCGCCGATCCGGACCGCCGCCCTGGCGGGGATCCTCGAGGCGGTCACCGACCAGCGGGTCAACGCGGTCAACGCAGATCTCGTCGCGCGAGAGCGTGGCCTGACCGTCCGCGAAACTCGGACTCCTTCATCGGAGCCATGGGCGTCGCTGGTGGAGGTCGCCATCGGCCCCGCGGAGGGTGAGCCCATCCTGCGCCTCGGAGGTTCGACCGCCCATGGCCGCCCGCACCTTGCGGGCCTGGACGGCTTCGCGATCGATGCCGAGCTTGCGGGCCTCATGCTCGTCACCCGGCACCACGACCGTCCCGGCATCGTCGGTGCAGTCGGCACCCTCCTGGCCGAGTCCGGCATCAACATATCGTCACTCGAGCTCTCGCGGCTGTCCGCGCGCGGCGAGGCGATGATGTTCGTATCCGTCGATGACCCGTTGAGTGCGACGCTCCTGGAGCGGGTCCGGGCGATCGATGGCATCGTGGACGCCCAGGTGGTGGAGTTGCCTGTCGACCGCTGACACGTGTTGAACGAGGTGTGGATAACCCGGCGGATCGGGCACAGATTCGTGGATAACCGGGGTTGAGCGCTGTCTCGGAGGCTGGCATGCTTGGGGCGTCTCGAAGGGGCAGCTGGTCGGTCTGAGATCACTTCAACGATCGCCGCGGTTCCTTCGGGACGTTTTCGTTTCCGTCGCAGGTCGGATGGTTGGACCCTCCGCCACTCGCCTGCTAGGATGGCGGTCCTTCGGTCGGGGCGTGGCGCAGTAGGTAGCGCGCGTCGTTCGGGACGACGAGGTCGGAGGTTCGAGTCCTCTCGCCCCGACCAATACCAAGTCGTCGCTCTTCTTCGCCGCCATGCCGAGCAGCCAAGCGTGCTCCGCTCGCGGATGAATCGCCACGAGGCGCCCACCGGCTAGTTCCAGCCTTTCGAAGATCTGCCGCGCTGCCTCCTCCTTCAGTTCGC
>JACDBZ010000166.1 GCA_013694645.1 Chloroflexota bacterium | reverse complement strand
AACTGGAGCTCGTGGCCGCCGCACAAGCACGACACCGACGACATGCCGAACGAGGCGATCCTTGAGGAAATCTATTCCTACCGCTTCCGTCGGCCGGAGGCGTGGGGCGTGCAGCGGCTATATCGGGCCGATGGCTCGCGCGACCTGCTCTGGGCCGTGCGTGAGGGCGAGACCGTGCTCGTGACCGACGGCTACCACCCGTTCGTCGCCACCCACGGCGACGACGCCTACTACCTCAACGCGCTCGCCGGCGACCACCGCACCATGGCCTGCTCGTTCGATCTGGCGCTCGACCACGTGCGGGGGGCATGGGCCTCCATGGAGCCCGACCCGCGGGTGCCGCTCGTCCGCTGACCGATTTCTTGGTGCGTTCGGCGGGAGCTTTGGAGCGCTTCCCATCGGGCGGGCCTGTGTGGCACACGGGCGAGTGGGTTTTGCGCCTGATGCATACTTGTGGCTCAGCTCCCGGCGTCGGGTGCACGGCACTGGACGGAACGGCGACCGCGCCGGGTCTATCGCGTCCCACGCAGGGAGTGACCCATGGCAGTTTCCGAGACCAAGTCGCAGCACGTCCTGGTCGTCAACGACACCGAGGAGATCCTTGATCTGTTTCGCGACATCGTCGAGGGCCTTGGCCACCGGATGACCGCCTGGAGCTACTCGCCGGACGATCTGGCGAAGGTCACCGAGATCCAGCCGGATCTCATCATTCTCGACCTGATGCTCGGTCCCACCGAGCTCCAGGGCTGGGCACTCCTTCAAAAGGTCAGAATGAACCCGCCAACGGAGAGCATTCCGGTCGTCGTCTGCACCGCAGCCACGAATTGGGTCCGGGAGCAGGAGGGATGGCTTGCGGCCAACGCGGTGAAGGTGGTCCTCAAGCCATTCAAGGTGGCGCACCTGGAACACGCCATCCGACAGGCCCTGGAACTGCCGGGGGTGACCGCGTCGGCCGAGCTTGTCGAAGACGAACCGGGGGCGGAGCCAGGCAGTTCATCGCCCGAGTCAGCCGACGCCGATACGCCAACGAGCCAGGAAAACTGATCCGCGGCACGGCCCTTGCGATGGCGGCAGCCTAGCCAAGGGGAACGCAGCCGTGGACAGGCGCCATATCGAACTCCAGCTCCGAGCGGTCCTGGTGACGTACCGCATCGAGCAGAGACGTCGAGACTCTCCAACGATGGAGGCATTTCGCGCGCGCGCCCTGTCATTGCTCGAAGGGCTCGGCGGTGAGGTAGAGCCCTATCCCGATCTGCAGGATGCGCTGCGCGATGCGCGAGGGGAGCTGGACGGACCGGCTGGCTGACGCCTCAACGGCCCGAACACGGCGCGACCGGCGCGCGATGTGAATCAGCGCGCCGGCCACGGAAGCTGGTCGGGATCTCCGGTCCCCTGTCGTAGTCCGACGGTCAGGCCGGCGAGCCGACCTTCTCCTCGACACGATCCATAGTTTCCTCGGCCTTGCTGGTGGCCTGATCGACCGTGTCGCGGACGGCGGACGTGACCTGGCGGCTCGCGTCGCCGAGCACCTCGCGCTCCTTCGGCGTCTCGGGAACCAGCGACCCAATGACCGCACCCGCACCGACCGCGATTGCGCCCATGGCCAGCGGGCTGGCCTGCATGAAGCTATCGAGCTTCCAGCCGACCTGCTGCGCCGTCTGTCCTGCCCGATCGATCGCTTCGCCGGTCGCCTGCTGCGCGCTCCCCGCTACTGCGCTGACGGCTCCGCCGACGTTCTGCCCGACCGTCGATGCGGCATCGCTGACCTTCGAGCCGAGGCCCTCGCCAGGTTCAGCCTCGTACATGGAGGCGGGACGGCTGCTGTAGCCATAGCCCGTGCCGTATCCGTACCCGGCCTGTGCGGGCTTGTTCTGGTTCTGCCCCTGTGAGCGATTCGCCCACAGCAGGGCAAGCCCGGCTCCGGCCAGCGCGGCCGGAATCGGATTGCGCTTGATCGTGTCCATCACCATGTCTGAAACTCCCTTTGCTGTCTCTTCGACGCGACCGATGGTCGCCTCGCGGACGTTCTCCTTGGCTTTTTCGACGAGGTGGCTCGGCTCGAGCCGATTGCCCAGCTCGTTGAGCGTGTCCCCCATCTCGACCCTCGTCTCCTCGATGTCTGCGCGGATCCCCGCAACTTCGACTTGCTCCTCGTTGCTCATCGTGTCGAGTGACTCGTCCTCATCGATGCGAATATCCGCTCCCAGCGCGCCATGCTCGGAGAGGCGGATCTCGTCGTCTTGTCCCTGCGTCACTTCATCTGCTCCTTGACGAAGTCGACGTTCTCGCGAACTGTCTCCGCCGTCTGCTTGGGTGCCATGTCGGTGCTCTGGATCTGCTTCACGCCCATCGAGGTCACCACGCCGCCGATG
>JACDBZ010000112.1 GCA_013694645.1 Chloroflexota bacterium | reverse complement strand
TGGCCACCGAACTCGTTGCGGAGGGCGGCCAGGACGCGATCGGTGTAGGAATCGGGCTCGCGCCGGCTGCGGAAGCGCTCGATCAGGCTCAGGGTGATGATCGGCGCCGGCACGTCGTGGTCGATCGCCTCGGCCACGGTCCACCGACCCTCGCCCGAATCGGCGACCCAGCCATGCACGTTGGCGAGGTCGTTGCCCTCCTTCTCGAACGCGTTTCCGGCAAGGTCGAGCAGCCAGGAGCGAATGACCGACCCGTTGTTCCACATGCGCGCGACAGCCGCAAGGTCGAGGTCGTACTCGCCGGCGTGAAGGATGTCGAAGCCCTCGCCGTAGGCCTGCATGATCCCGTACTCGATGCCGTTGTGGACCATCTTCGTGTAGTGGCCCGCGCCCGCATCACCGCAATACAGGTAGCCCTTCTCGGGCGCCAGCGTCCTGACCACCGGCTCGAAGCGCTCGAACGTCTCGCGCTTGCCGCCGAGCATCGCGCAGAAGCCGACCTGGAGGCCCCACACGCCGCCCGACACGCCCATGTCGAGCCACTCGATTCCCTGCTCGGCCAGCTCCGCGGCGTGGCGCTTCGAATCGTGGAAGCGGCTGTTGCCGGCGTCGATGATCACGTCGCCCGGCTCGAGGATGGCCGCCAGCTGATCGATCATCGCGTCGGTCGCCGCGCCCGACGGGACGCTGATGACGACGTGACGCGGGGCCGGCATCATCTCGAGCAGGCGCTCGATGGGCTCGGCGACGGCGACCCGTCCCTCGTTCTCGGCCTCGGCGGCGACCTCGCTGGACACCGCCTCCGTCCGATTCCAGACGATCACGTCGTGCCCGCCCCTGGCGGCGCGACGCGCCATCCCGGCCCCCATTCTCCCCAATCCGCAGATTGCGACCTGCATGCTGCTCCCTACTTCGTGTGCGTGATCTGGACCGATACCGCCGCCTCGACCATGGACTCCAGGCGATCGAGCCCGGCCTCGAGGTCGGCGAAATGCAGGCGCAGTGCCCGTCTCCCTCGTCGCTGAAGCGAGACAAGGTCGCCGAGCGCCTGCGCCGCGATCAGCGTCCCGAAGGACTCGTCCCATCCGGGGATCGGCAGGTCCTTGGCCGGATCGGCGGTGAGCTGAAGAAAGACTCCGGTATCCGGACCGCCCTTGTGAAGCTGCCCCGTGGAGTGCAGGAAGCGTGGACCGAACCCGAGCGTGGTCGCCACGCCATGCGCCTGCCGGACGCGATCCCGGATGCGCTGGAGACGCTCTGCCACGGCCGAATCCGGCGGCAGGTAGGCGAGGATCGCGAAATAGTCACGCCCGGGTTGGAGGAGGTCCAGGAGCTGGCGGACGGCACCGTCCACCGTCACCGGCGTGTCACCCAGCGTGATCGGATCAGCGGTCACCGAGATCCCCGGCTCGCTGACCAATGGACCGGCCTGCGGCAGGCTGCCGTTGGTCCGAAACGCGGTGAGCAGCTCCTTCGTCGCGTCCTTGCTCTCCTGGACGTTCGGCTGGTCGAATGGGTCGATGCCCAGCACGATGCCGGCGACCGCGGTGGCGACTTCCCAGCGGACGAACTCGGCGCCGATGTCGAGCGGTCCATCCAGGACGATCTCCTCGTCCGCGAGCGCGCTCATGGCGGGGTCGGACTCATCGGCGAAGCGCAGGTGGACGAAGCAGCGGTCGTCACCGTATTCCGCCAGCTCAGCAACGGTCTCGCCGACGATCGGCACGATCCCCTTCCCCGCCTTGCCCGTGCTCTCGGCAATGAGCTGCTCGGCCCAGTCGCCGAAGGCCGCGAGGCGGGGCGACGTGAGAATCGTCAGCTTGTCGCGGCCGGCCAGCGCCGACTCACCCAGGAGCGCGCCGAGGCGCAGCCCCGGGTTTGCGCCTGCATCGGCGGTGCGGCAGGCATCCGCCATGCGACGCGCGCGCTCCAGGAGTCCGTCCAGGTCGACTCCGTTGAGCGCCGCCGGCACGAGCCCGAAGACGGTCAGCGCGGAGTAGCGCCCGCCGACGTCCGGCGGCGCCTCGACGATGCCGCGGAACTCCTGGGCGCGGGCCACCTCCCCGAGCGACGTGCCGGGGTCGGTGATCGCGAGGAAGTCGAGCGCCGGTGCGATCTCCCCCATCGCGGCGTGGTAGGCATTCGGTTCGGTCGTCGAGCCGGATTTCGAGCTGACGCAGAAGAGCGTTCGGCCCTCGCCCGCCCACGATCGGAATCCCCGCACCACATCGGGGTGCGTGGAATCCAGGATGCGCAGCTCCAGGCCATCGACCGCTGCGGCTCGCGCAAAGACGCGGCTGAAGAGCTCCGGAGCAAGGCTGGAACCGCCCATGCCGAGCACGGCCGCACGCCGATAGCCGTCCTCGCGCACGTCGCGGGCCAGGTGCTCCAGCTCACCCACTCGCGCCGACATGGCCTCCGGCAGGTCGAGCCAGCCCAGCCACGCTGCGACGTCGTCGGGCGATTTGCCGGAGGCCGCCCACAGCGAGCCATCCTTCGCCCACAGCCGTTCGGCGACAGCGTCGGCCGTCCACGACTCGAGCCGCGCGGTCACCGCGGCGTCGATGTCGCTCATGCCGGAGCGAGCTCCTCGCGCTTCGATTCGATGCTCTCGATGAGCTCGTCAAAGCTCTTTGCAAAGCTGGCGACGCCCTCAGCGATCAGCTCGTCGGTCACCTGTTGCATGCTGATTCCCTGGGCCTCGATCTCTCGGATCGCCTGGTGCGCGTCGCTCACGTCACGGTCCAGGGTGCGCCGCACGTCGCCATGGTCCAGGAATGCGGTGATCGTCTCGAGGGGCATGGTGTCGACCGTCTCCGGGCCGATCAGCTCCTCGACGTACAGGACGTCGCGAAATTCCGGATTCTTCGTGCTCGTGCTCGCCCA
>JACDBZ010000106.1 GCA_013694645.1 Chloroflexota bacterium | reverse complement strand
TACATGCTCAAGCTCCACCACCTGGTGGAGGACAAGATCCACGCGCGCTCTACCGGACCCTACAGCCTGATCACGCAGCAGCCGCTCGGTGGCAAGGCCCAGTTCGGAGGACAGCGCTTCGGCGAGATGGAGGTATGGGCGCTCGAGGCATACGGTGCCGCGAACATCCTCCAGGAGCTCCTCACGGTGAAGTCCGACGACGTCATGGGTCGCGTGCAGACCTACGAGGCGATCGTCAAGGGCGAGGAGATTCAGCCGCCCGGCGTGCCCGAGTCGTTCAAGGTGCTCATCAAGGAGCTCCAGGCGCTCGGCCTGTCGGTGGAGATCCTGAACGAGAACGAAGAGGAGATCCGCTTCATCGAGGACACCGGCAGCTATCCGCTTCCGGACCTCGGCGGGATCAATCTCCAGGGCTTTGAGGAATAGCTCGCACACCGCGGCGCCGGGGACGGCGTCGCGCGTGTCCCCACATCGGTTCATCCTGAGCCGGGGCCTGGTCTGCCCTGGCAACGAGCGCAACAGCGGCGTGCAGCCGCAGGAGTCCTAGCCGCTCATGCTGGAAGTCAACAATTTCGACGCGATCCGGATCAGCCTGGCATCGCCGGAGCAGATCAAGGGCTGGTCCTCGGGCGAGGTCACCAAGCCGGAGACGATCAACTACCGAACCCTCAAGCCGGAGAAGGACGGTCTCTTCGACGAGCGCATCTTCGGTCCCACCAAGGACTGGGAGTGCTACTGCGGAAAGTACAAGCGCATCCGCTACAAGGGCATCATCTGCGACAAGTGCGGCGTCGAGGTCACTCGCTCGAAGGTGCGTCGCGAGCGCATGGGCCACATCAAGCTCGCATCGCCGGTCAGCCACATCTGGTACTTCAAGGGCACGCCGAGCCGCCTCGGCATCCTGCTTGACATCAGTCCGCGCAACCTCGAACGCATCCTGTACTTCGCCCTCTACGTCGTCACGCGCGTCGACGAGACGCAGCGCGAGAAGGCCGCGCAGCGCATCGACGAGGAGGCCGAGGACCGGATTGCCTCTGCCCAGGCCGTCGTCGACGAGAAGAAGGCAGAGCTCGAGGAAGCCGTCGCCGACAAGCGCAGCGAGGTCGAATCGGCGCACGCTGCCGAGAAGACGCGCGTCACCGAGCAGCACACCGCCCGGACCGAGGAGCTCATGACGGCCGCCCAGGCGGTCGAGGCGTCGATCAAGGAGGGCGGCAAGACGCTCACCGATGATGTCGTCTTCGCGGCCACCGGCGAAGTGATCGGTCGCGGCGGGGAGACCTCCAGGGAAGCGCTCGCGCAGTTGCGCGCCGTCGTCAAGGGCGAGGTCGCTGCGGTCGAGAAGGACGCCAAGGAGGCGCTCGCCAGCGCCGAGGAGAGGTACCACACCGCGGTCGCCGATCTGACGTCGGGAATCGACGAGGCCACGGCATCCGAGCGCGAGCAGGTGCGACAGGAGACCGATGACGCTCGGCTCTGGGCCCGTACCGAGCGGGCACGGCTGGCCGACCTCAAGGTCCTGCAGATCCTGACCGAGACCGAATACCGGCACCTTCTCGAGGTGCACGGACGCATGTTCGACGCCGGGATGGGCGCCGAGGCGGTCAAGAAGATCATCGAGCAGATTGATCTCGACGAGCTGAGCCAGATCCTGCACGTGGAGATGCGCCAGACGTCGGGCCAGCGCCGCAAGAAGGCGATCAAGCGCCTGCGCCTGATCGAGGCCTTCCGCAAGAGCGGCGCCCGGCCGGAGTGGATGATCCTGTCCACTCTGCCGGTCATCCCTCCCGACCTGCGGCCGATGGTCCAGCTCGATGGCGGCCGCTTCGCGACGTCCGATCTGAACGACCTCTACCGCCGCGTTATCAACCGCAATAACCGCCTGTCGCGGCTTCTTGACCTCGAGGCGCCGGAGATCATTATCCGCAACGAGAAGCGGATGCTCCAGGAGGCATGCGACGCGCTGATCGACAACGGCCGTCGCGGTCGTGCCATCGCCGGCACCGGAAACCATCGGCTCAAGAGCCTGTCCGACATGCTCAAGGGCAAGCAGGGCCGGTTCCGCCAGAACCTGCTCGGCAAGCGCGTCGACTACTCCGGGCGCTCGGTCATCGTGGTCGGCCCGGAGCTCAAGCTGCACCAGTGCGGCCTGCC
>JACDBZ010000080.1 GCA_013694645.1 Chloroflexota bacterium | reverse complement strand
TGCGAAGATGAGTCCCCCGGCGGCCGCGATGACGGGCCACAGCAGCGGCAGGCTCACGGTGCGCAGCGCGGTGATGCCGTCCGCACCACTGATCCGCGCCGCGCGGTCCAGGTCCGGCTCTGCGCGGCTCCGCATCCCGGCGACGATGAGCAGGTAGGCCAACGGAATCGCGCCGGTCCCGAGCACCAGGACGATCCCCACCGGCCCGTAGAGGCCCGGAAGCTCGACGGCGGCGACCCGGTCGAGCAGACCCGCCGGCCCGTATGCCCGCGTCCAGCCCAGGGCGCTGACGAAATCCGGGACGAGGAGCGGGCCCAGGATCCCGACCAGCAGGACGCTGCGGCCGGGTACCACGGCATGCTCGGTCAGAAAGGCGAGTGCGAGACCGCCGGCCACCGCCAGCACGGTCACGGCCGCGGCGATCCACAGGCTGTTACCGATCGCCTCCAGTCCCTCCGGCTGCAGCGCGGCCAGGAGCGGCGCGATGCCGGCCCCGACCGCCTCGATCGCGAGCCGTGTCAGCGGCCACGCGATCAGGACCGCAAAGCTGGCCGCGACGGCGAGGAGCGCGAGCGTGCGCCCGACTCCGACGCGGCCAAGAGCGTCAGCCACCGAAGATCGCGCGGTACTCGTCGAGCAGCTCCTGCTGGCGGTCGAAGATCTCCGACCATTCGGGGCTCACCTGCTCCCCGTCGATCGGCGGGCCATCCACGTCATCGCGAACTGGCTGCCAGCCGGTCGACGCGATCGCCGCCTGCCCTTCAGGGGTGAGCAGGAAATTCGCGAAATGCTTGCCGTTATCCATATTCTGCGCGGCTGCGAAGACCCCCACCGGGCTGTAGATCGTGATGGCCCCGGACGACGGCCACACGATTTCGATCGGCGACCCCTGGGCGACGGCATCGCGCGCCGACTTATCGAGCGTCATGCCAGCGCTGAACCGGCCCTCGGCGACCCCGGTCAACACTTCGGCCACCGCCTGCACCTGGGTTGCGCCGTTATCGGCAAGGCGCTGGTAATACTCGATGCCGAAGTCCGGGTTCGACGCGAAGTAACCGAGCACGGCAAACGCCGAGCCTGCGAAACCCGGATCCGGGATGCCGACACCGTCCGCATACGCGGCACCGGCCAGATCCTTCCAATCGGTCGGCGGATCTGTCGAATCCGCCCCGTGCACGATCACCATGTTCAGCAGACGGGTGCCCCAGAAGGTATCGGTCTGATACTCCTCAGGGACCGATGCCGCCTCGGGCGGCGTCCAGGCCTCGAGCAGGTCCTGCGACGCGTATGACTGGACGGAGAGGGGGTCGGTGCCCCAGATCACGTCGCCGCCGATCTGCCCTTCACGGATTTCCGCCGCAATCCGCGCATCAAGCTCGCCGGTCGGTGCGCGAAAGACCTCGACACTGACATCGGGGGCGACATCGGCGTACGCGGCGAGCACGGCGTCGACGGTGTCCTGCGCGGCCGAGGTGTAGAGGCTCATGGTGCCCGAAGGCTCCGGAAGGGCTGCGGCGCTCTCGGAAGCGCTCGGCCCAGGGTCCTCCGCCGACGTCGACGGCTGGCTGGATGCCGTCCCCTGCGAGCCACCCTGCGATGGGGTCGGGGCCGGACCGGTACTGCACGCCGCGAGGAGCGCGCAGGTCACGAGAACGGTCATTGACGTCAGCGTCATGCGTCGCGACGCACCGCGGGACGCGTGGGTCATCGGTGTTGCCTCCTGCATCAAAGCGGAAGTCCTGGGCCAACGATGGGGGCCGGCTTCCTCGCCTAGTGCCGCGCGGACCGAGAACCTCCGGATCGCACCTCCTCCTGAACTTGCGGTGGGTCGACCACCCGCCGCCCCGTCACGACAGGACGACGGCCGCGGCGGGGCGCGATACGCGCCGATTCGTGACGTCCAGCTCGAGCATCGAATACCGCCTCAGATTGATGAGCTGGCGGCGGCTGAGGCGGTCGCAGACCCAATCCCAGTGCAGCGAGACGTAGTCACCGGGGGCCAGCTGTGCGGCCAGGCCGATCCCGCCGATCCCGCGCGTGACCGTCTCCGAACGATATTCGCCGAGACCGAGCGATGTGCCGTCCCAGGTGAGGGGCTGCGAGATGACCTCGGCGCGATCGCCGTCGACGCTCAGCACTCTGCCCCATCGAATGCGGCAGCGATCGAGGACGTGAAGCGGGTGCTCCGATCGCTCACCGCGCAGGAGCCCGACCCACGGGTAGATGCCGAAGACGTGGAAGCTGTGCGTCGGAAGGGCGCCGGCCGGGATCGCCTCGGCGAGGGAGCCCCAGCTCTGACCGACCCGAGCCCTGAAGCGGTCCCTTAGGGAGTTGCCGAAGCTCGTCATGTCGATGCGCGAGAGCAGCGAGCTGCCGAGCCAGTAG
>JACDBZ010000044.1 GCA_013694645.1 Chloroflexota bacterium | reverse complement strand
CACCTTCTCGAGGTGCACGGACGCATGTTCGACGCCGGGATGGGCGCCGAGGCGGTCAAGAAGATCATCGAGCAGATCGATCTCGACGAGCTGAGCCAGGTTCTCCACGTGGAGATGCGCCAGACGTCGGGCCAGCGCCGCAAGAAGGCGATCAAGCGACTGCGCCTGATCGAGGCCTTCCGCAAGAGCGGCGCGCGTCCGGAGTGGATGATCCTGTCCACGTTGCCGGTCATTCCGCCCGACCTGCGGCCGATGGTGCAGCTCGACGGTGGCCGCTTCGCGACCTCCGATCTGAACGACCTCTACCGCCGTGTCATCAACCGCAACAACCGGCTGTCGCGACTTCTCGACCTCGAGGCGCCGGAGATCATCATCCGCAACGAGAAGCGGATGCTCCAGGAGGCGTGCGACGCGCTGATCGACAACGGTCGCCGCGGTCGTGCGATCGCCGGCACCGGCAATCATCGGCTCAAGAGCCTGTCCGACATGCTGAAGGGCAAGCAGGGCCGGTTCCGTCAGAACCTGCTCGGCAAGCGCGTCGACTACTCGGGCCGCTCGGTCATCGTCGTCGGTCCGGAGCTCAAGCTGCACCAGTGCGGGCTGCCGAAGAAGATGGCGCTGGAGCTGTTCAAGCCGTTCGTCATGCGGCAGCTGGTCGAGAAGGGCTTCGCGCACAACATCAAGAGCGCCAAGCGCATCGTGGAGCGCGTGCGGCCCGAGGTGTGGGACGTGCTCGAGGAGGTCATCAGCGACCACCCGGTCCTGCTGAACCGTGCACCCACGCTTCACCGGCTGGGCATCCAGGCATTCATGCCGGTGCTCGTCGAAGGTTCGGCGATCCAGATCCATCCGCTCGTGTGCTTCGCGTTCAACGCGGACTTCGACGGGGACCAGATGGCCGTTCACGTTCCTCTGAGCACGGCCGCACAGCAGGAGGCCAAGGACCTCATGCTCTCGACCCGCAACCTGCTCAGTGCCGCCGATGGCTCGCCGGTCGTCAGCCCCACACACGACATGGTGCTCGGCTGCTACTACCTGACGGTCCAGGTCGACGACGAGAAGGGCGCCGGACGCGCCTTCTCGAGCGACGACGAGGTGATCATGGCGGCACAGCTCGGACAGGTCCATGTCCAGGCCCCGGTCAAGGTCGAGCTCGACCTGTACGACGGCACCGACGAGGACGGCACGGTCCGCACGCACGCCGAGGTCGTCGAGACCACCGCCGGGCGCGTGATCTTCAACCGGGTCCTGCCGCAGGAGCTCGGGTTCGTCAACAAGGCGATGGACCGCAAGAGCCTCAAGGAGATCATCGCGCGCTGCTATCGCGATCTCGGCCCGGGCGCCACCGCGACGCTGGTGGACGGCATCAAGGGCGTCGGCTTCCGATATGCCACCGCCGCCGGCATCACGATCGGGATCGACGACCTGGCGGTCCCGAAGAACAAGGGCAAGCTGCTCACGGCCGCGCAGGTCAGCGTGGACGGCATCGACCGCGAGTTCCGGCGAGGCTTCATCACCGAGGATGAGCGTTACACGCAGACCGTCGAGGTCTGGCGCAAGGCCACCGACGACGTGACGCAGGCGATGCTCACCGGACTCGATGAGCGGGGCTCGATCATGCTGATCACCAATTCCGGCGCTCGGGGATCGGTGACCCAGATCCACCAGCTGGCCGGCATGCGAGGGCTGATGGCCGACCCGTCGGGCCGCATCATCGATCTGCCGATTCGCTCGAACCTGCGCGAGGGGATGAGCGTGCTCGAGTACTTCATCTCCAGCCATGGCGCCCGCAAGGGCCTGGCCGACACCGCGCTCCGAACCGCCGACTCCGGGTATCTCACCCGGCGCTTGGTCGACGTGGCACAGGACGTCATCACCCGCGAGGATGACTGCGGCGCCGACGTCGGCACCTGGATCACGGTCGAGGAGTCGGCTCAGATCCCCGAACCGTTCCTGGATCGGCTGATCGGCCGCATGGCGGCATCGGAGATCGTTGACGAGAAGACCGGCGAGGTGCTCGTCGAGCGCAATGGCGAGATCAACGAGGAAGCGCTCCTCCGGATCGAGGCATCCGGGCTCGAGCGCGTCAGCGTTCGGTCGCCGCTGACCTGCGCCGCGCGCCACGGCGTCTGCCGCATGTGCTACGGCCGCAATCTCGCGACCGG
>JACDBZ010000002.1 GCA_013694645.1 Chloroflexota bacterium | reverse complement strand
TCGGCATGCGCTGGCTGATCGAATCCGCCCGAAAGCGCAATGGCAGGAGCATGTCCGACAAGCTCGCCGCGGAGCTGATGGATGCCAGCAATGGTCTCGGGTCCGCAGTCAAGCGGCGCGAGGATACTCATCGCATGGCGGAGGCGAACAAGGCCTTCAGTCACTTCAAGTGGTAGACAGATGACGACGCAGACCGCAGGACGGTCCACCGCACCCGGCGCCGCGTCGCTCCATCGCACCCGAAACATCGGGATCATCGCGCACATCGACGCGGGCAAGACCACCGTGACCGAGCGGATCCTCTATTACACCAAGAAGATCTACAAGATCGGCGAGGTCCACGAGGGCGCCGCCACCATGGACTGGATGGAGCAGGAGCAGGAGCGCGGGATCACGATCACCGCCGCTGCCACCACCTGCTTCTGGGACGACCATCGAATCAACCTGATTGACACGCCCGGGCACGTGGACTTTACAGTCGAGGTCGAGCGAAGCCTCCGCGTTCTCGATGGCGCAGTCGTCGTGTTCGACGGAGTCGCCGGCGTCGAGCCGCAGTCCGAGACCGTCTGGCGCCAGGCGGACAAGTACCACGTGCCGCGCTTCTGCTTCGTCAACAAGCTCGATCGCACCGGGGCCGACTTCTGGCGCGTGGTCGATATGATCAAGGACCGCCTCGGCGTGAATGCCGTCCCGCTCCAGATCCCGATCGGCGTCGAGGACGGGTTTCGCGGCGTGATCGACCTCATCAACATGAAGGCGATCACGTACGGCAACGACCTCGGAGACCAGGTGGAGGTCGGTGAGATTCCTGCCGAGTACCAGGCGCAGGCCGCCGAGTGGCGAGAGAAGATGATCGAGGCGGTCGCCGACCTCGACGACGATGTCGCGCACAAGTTCCTTGAGGGCGAGGAGATCCCCTCGGATCAGCTGCGCACCGCCCTCCGCGCCGGCACGCTCGCCTACAGGATCGTTCCCGTCCTCACCGGCTCCGCGCTCAAGAACAAGGGCGTGCAGCCGATGCTCGACGCGGTGATCGACTTCCTGCCTAGCCCGCTCGATGTCCCGCCGGTCAGCGGCACCGAGCCGAAGTCTGGCGAGCAGGTCGTTCGCGAGACCGATGTGTCGGCGCCGTTCTCTGCCCTCGCATTCAAGATCGCGGCTGACCCCTTCGTCGGGAAGCTCGCCTTCTTCCGGGTCTACTCGGGCACGCTCAAGACCGGGTCGTATGTCTACAACAGCACGAAGGGCGAGAAGGAGCGGGTGGGTCGCATCCTCCAGATGCACGCCAACCACCGCGAGGAGATCGATTCGGTCGGCGCCGGCGACATCGCCGCCGCGGTCGGGCTCAAGAACACGACCACCGGCGACACGCTGTCGGCCGAGGACAGGCAGATCGTCCTCGAGTCGATCACCTTCCCGGAGCCGGTCATCGAGCTCGCCGTCGAGCCGAAGACCAAGGCCGACCAGGACAAGATGGCGATCGCCCTCCAGCGCCTGGCCGAGGAGGACCCCACCTTCCGCGTGCACACCGACCAGGAGTCGAGCCAGACCCGCATCGCCGGAATGGGGGAGCTGCATCTCGAGGTCCTCGTGGACCGCATGCTGCGCGAGTTCAAGGTGCAGGCCAACGTCGGCCGGCCCCAGGTGAGCTACCGCGAGGCAATCCGCAAAGCGACCAAGGCCGAGGGCCGCTTCGTCCGCCAGACCGGCGGTAAGGGGCAGTACGGCCACGCGGTCCTGATGCTCGAGCCGCTCGAGCGCGGGGCGGGCTTCGAGTGGGAGTCGAAGGTCGTCGGCGGCTCGGTGCCGCGCGAGTACTGGCGCGCCATCGAGGAGGGCGTCAAGGAGGCGCTCGCCGGCGGCGTCGTGGCCGGGTTCCCGGTCATCGATGTGAAGGCGACCCTCATCGACGGCTCATACCACGAGGTCGACTCCTCCGAGATGGCAATGAAGATCGCCGGCAGCATGGCCGCCAAGAGCGGCGTCGTGCGGGCCGACCCGGCCATCCTGGAGCCGGTGATGAAGGTCGAGGTGACCGCGCCCGAGGACTACATGGGCGATGTCATCGGCAATCTCAATGCCCGACGCGGCCAGATCGACGGGATCGACGAGCGCGGCACGAGTCGCATGATTCAAGCCCACGTCCCACTGGCCGAGATGTTCGGCTATGCCACCGAGCTGCGGAGCATGACCCAGGGTCGCGCGACCTACTCGATGGAATTCAGCCGCTACGCGGAAGTTCCCACCAGTCTCGCCAACGAGCTGATCGCAAAGTCGAAGAGCTAACAGAGAACCAAGGAGCGACGAAGGACCACTTATGGCCAAGCAGAAGTTCGACCGCAGCAAGCCGCACGTCAATGTCGGCACGATCGGCCACGTCGACCACGGCAAGACGACGCTGACCGCAGCGATCACAAAGTTCCTGTCGTTGTCCGGCGGGGCTGACTTCAAGGCGTTCGACCAGATCGACAACGCCCCGGAAGAGCGCCAGCGCGGCATCACGATCGCGATCAGCCACGTCGAGTATCAGACCGCGAACCGGCACTACGCCCACGTGGACTGCCCGGGCCACGCGGACTACATCAAGAACATGATCACCGGCGCCGCCCAGATGGACGGTGCCATCCTGGTGGTATCTGCCGCCGATGGACCAATGCCGCAGACGCGCGAGCACATCCTCCTGGCGCGCCAGGTGGAGGTCCCGAGCCTCGTGGTGTACCTCAACAAGGTCGACATGGTCGATGACGAGATGCTCGTTGACCTGGTCGAGATGGAAGTGCGCGAGCTCCTCAGCAAGTACGAGTTCCCCGGCGACGACGTGCCGGTCATTCGCGGATCGGCGCTCAAGGCGCTCTCGTCCGGCAGCGACGACGCCGCGAGCGACGACTACGCCTCCATCAAGGAGCTGATGGATGCCGTCGACAGCTATATCCCGACCCCTGCGCGCGAGACCGAGAAGCCGTTCCTGATGCCGATCGAGGACGTCTTCGGCATCAAGGGCCGCGGCACCGTGGCCACCGGTCGCATCGAGCGCGGCATCGTGAACACCGGCGAGACCATCGAGCTGGTCGGCATTCATGCCAAGAGTCGCTCGCTCGTGGTGACCGGCGTCGAGATGTTCAAGAAGACGCTGGACCAGGGCATGGCCGGCGACAATGTCGGGCTCCTGCTGCGCGGCATCGAGCGCGAGGAGCTGGAGCGCGGGCAGGTGCTCGCCAAAGCCGGCAGCGTGAAGCCCGGCACGAAGTTCAAGGCAGAGGTCTACGTGCTGTCCAAGGAGGAGGGCGGTCGCCATACCCCGTTCTACGCCGGCTATCGTCCGCAGTTCTACCTGCGCACGACCGACGTGACCGGTGCGATCGCAATGCCGGAGGGCGTCGAGATGATCATGCCCGGTGACAACGTCAACATCGACGTGGAGCTGATCACGCCGATTGCGATCGAGCAGAGCCAGCGCTTCGCGATTCGCGAGGGCGGGCACACGGTCGGTGCGGGCGTGATCACCGAGGTCATCGGCTAGCCGTTATGGCCAAGCAGCGCATCCGCATCCGACTCAAGGCGTACGACCACAAGCTGCTCGACCAGTCGGCCGAGCAGATCGTGGAGACCGCGCAGCGGACCGGCGCCGACGTGGCAGGTCCGGTCCCGCTGCCGACCCGTATCGAGAAGTACACCGTCATTCGCGGTCCGTTCGTTCATAAGGACGGTCGCGAGCAGTTCGAGATCCGGACGCACAAGCGCCTCATCGACATCATCGATCCGTCCACCAAGACGGTCGATGCGTTGATGCGGCTCTCGCTGGCGGCCGGCGTCGATATCGAGATCAAGATGTGACATGCGGGGGCGAGCCCCCGCAGACCCCGGGTCTGTGACGGAAGAGACAGGAAGGACGAAGGGAAGAACAGTGGCGGCAGGATTGATCGGGAGAAAGCTTGGAATGACGCGGATCTTCGCGGACGACGGCAGCGTCGTCCCGGTGAGCGTCATCGAGGCGACCCCGAACACGGTCACGCGACTTCGTGACGTCGAGAAGGACGGCTACGCGGCCGTGCAGCTCGGCGCCGGCGTCGCGCGCCGCTCGACGAAGCCGGTCGCCGGTCAGTTCAAGCACCTTGACAAGGACCACCAGCGTCCGAAGCACGTGCGCGAGATGCGTGTCGACGGTACGGACGGCTACGAGGTCGGGCAGCAGCTGCGTGTCGACCTGTTCGAGGCCGGTGAGCTCGTCGACGTGACCGGCGTGAGCAAGGGCCACGGGTTCACCGGCGTCATCGCCCGCCACAACTTCAAGCGCGGGCCGAAGACCCACGGATCGGATCACCATCGGGCGCCGGGCTCGATCGGCGCGGGCACCTATCCGGGCCGGGTCTGGAAGGGCACCAAGATGGCGGGTCACATGGGAAACGAGCGAGTGACCGTCAAGAAGCTCAAGGTCGTGCGGATCGATCCGGAGCGCAACCTGATCCTGGTCCGGGGTGCCGTCCCCGGGGCACGGAACGGCCTGCTGCTCGTGCAGAAGGCGAAGTAGGCATGCCCCAGACCACGATCCTCAAGGCCAACGGCACCGACGGCGGAACGGTTGAGCTTGCCGATTCGCTCTTCGCCGCCCGTATCAGCGAATCGCTGATTCACCAGGCGGTCATTCGGCAGCTGGCGGGACGCAGGATCGGCACCGCCGACACGCAGACTCGCGGGGAAGTCACCGGTGGTGGCAAGAAGCCGTGGCGCCAGAAGGGGACCGGGCGCGCCCGCCAGGGCACGAAGACGGCGCCGCACTGGACCGGCGGCGGCGTGGTCTTCGGCCCGCACCCCCGCAGCTACGAGCAGAAGATGCCGTTGAAGATGCGGCGCAGCGCCCTGCGCGGAGTGCTTTCGGCCAAGCAGGCGGATGGAGCACTGCGCGTGGTTGAAGGATTCGACCTGGATGCAACCAGGACGAAGGCGATGCTGACCTGCCTCGCCGGGTGGAAGGCGGAGGGCAAGGTCCTCCTCGTCCTGCCATCGCGCGACGAGCGCGTCGAGCTGTCAGCCCGGAACCTGCGCGAGGTGCGCGTGATCCTGGCCGACAGCCTGAACGTGGTCGATCTGCTGGAGGCCGATACGGTCGTCTTCACCCGCGATGCGCTCGACCGGGCGCAGGAGGTATACGCATGACCGCCCTGAGCCTGCACGAAGTGCTTCTGCGACCCGTGATCAGCGAGAAGAGCACGCTCGAGACCGAGCGCAACAATTACACGTTCGCCGTCGCCCGCCACGCGAACAAGTTCCTCATCAAGGCGGCCGTCGAGGCCGAGTTCAAGGTGACCGTGCTCGACGTGCGGGTCGTCAGCGTGCGACCCAAGCAGAAGCGGCGTGGCCGTCGAAACCTCGGGATGGTGCCGGGGTGGAAGAAGGCCATCGTGGCGATCGCGCCGGGCGACAAGATCGAACTCTTCGAGGCCGTCTGACCATGCCACTTCGTAACTACCGACCAACGTCGCCGGGGCTTCGCCAGATGACCCGCTCGACGTTCGAGGAGATCACCGCCGATTCGCCGCACAAGCCCCTCACCGAAAAGCTCGTGCGACGGGCCGGTCGCAACAGCCAGGGCAAGCTGAGCGTTCGCCACCAGGGAGGCGGTCACAAGCGGCTCTACCGCGTGATCGACTGGAAGCGTGACAAGGTCGGCGTTCCGGCGCGCATCGCGACGGTCGAATATGACCCGAATCGATCGGCGCGGATCGGCCTGCTGCACTACGCGGACGGCGACAAGCGCTACATGCTCCTGCCGCACGGCCTGAAGGTCGGCGACCGGGTCGCGTCGGGGCCTGATGTCGAGGCACGCGTCGGGAACGCCCTTCCGATGAGCCGCATCCCGCTCGGCACCCAGATCCATAACATCGAGCTGGTCGCCGGCCGCGGCGGCCAGATCGTTCGCAGCGCGGGCGGCAGCGCCCAGCTGCTCGCCAAGGAGGGTGACTTCGCCACGATTCGACTGCCGTCCAACGAGGTGCGGCGCGTGCGCATCGAGTGCACGGCGACGATCGGCCAGGTCAGCAACCTCGATCACGAGAACCAGAAGATCGGCAAGGCGGGCCGTTCGCGCCACATGGGTCGACGGCCCGAAGTGCGCGGATCGGCGATGAACCCGCGCGACCATCCGCACGGTGGTGGCGAGGGGAAGCAGCCAACCGGCATGCCGCCGAAGACCCCGTGGGGCAAGCCCGCCATGGGCCTTCGTACCCGTGCCAAGAGAAATGCGAGCAACAAGATGATCGTCCGCCGTCGGTACGGACGCGGTTAGGAGCCGATAGATGAGTCGTTCCGTCAAGAAGGGACCATTCGTCGACGCGCGCCTGCTGGGCCGCATCGACGACATGAACAAGCGCAGCGAGCGCAAGGTGCTGAAGACCTGGTCGCGGGCGAGCGTGATCTTCCCGCAGATGATCGGGCACACGATCGCCGTGCACGACGGCCGTCGTCACGTACCGGTATTCGTCAGCGAGAACATGGTCGGGCATCGGCTCGGCGAGTTCGCGCCGACGCGCACCTATCGCGGTCACGGCAAGGCCACTGACCGCTCCACGGCACTGAAGTAGGTGC
The DNA here is from genome assembly GCA_013694645.1 of Chloroflexota bacterium. Taxonomy (GTDB): domain Bacteria; phylum Chloroflexota; class Limnocylindria; order QHBO01; family QHBO01; genus JACDBZ01. Next base: position 443 of record JACDBZ010000002.1, on the reverse strand, counting down.
ATCGATGCGAGTGAGCGCAACCGCCAAGTACATCCGGATCAGTCCCCGCAAGGTGCGGCTGGTCACCGACCTCATCACCGGCAAGCCGGTCGAGGAGGCGGCGGCGATCCTGCGCTTCATGCCGAACGCGGCAGCGAAGGACGTGGCGAAGGTGCTGAAGAGTGCCACCGCCAATGCCGAGAACAACTACAACCTGTCGGCCGACGAGCTGCGAATCGTGAGCGCGGTGGCAGACGAGGGTCCGACCCTGAAGCGCTGGAGATTCCGCGCCCAGGGACGGACATTCGGAATCTTGAAGCGAACCAGCCACATCACCGTCGCCGTGGCTGACCGAGAGGAGTCGTAGATGGGTCACAAGGTTCACCCGTACGGCTTCCGGATCGGCATCATCAAGCCCTGGCTGGCGAAGTGGTACGCGGACCGCGACTACGCGACCCTGCTCC
>JACDBZ010000307.1 GCA_013694645.1 Chloroflexota bacterium | reverse complement strand
CGATACCGGGGTCGGAATTCCGGACGAGCACCGCGAGAACGTCTTCGAGCGCTTCTACCAGGCCGATGACGATGCCGGTCGGCGCCGCTTCGGCGGCCTGGGGCTGGGGCTCTACATCAGTCGCGCGATCATCGATGCCCATGGCGGGCGCATCTGGGTGGCACCGAACACCGCCGCGGGACGAGGATCCGTGTTCGGCTTCCGGGTTCCGCGGGTCGCCATGCCGCTGAAGCCTGCCGGCATCGCCTCAACGGGAGAGCCGCCACCGTTCGTGGTGCGCAACCGCGAGCGATGATGCGCGAGCGATTGGGCGAGCTCGCGGCACGGCACGGGTTGGAGCTCATCGGCGTTACCGATGCGGGACCGCTGCCCGACGCGCGCGCTCGCATGGAGGAGAGCGTCGCCGCCGGACGGATGGCGCGCATGGACTGGATGGGGGGCGACCGTCCGCGCCTTGCGACCGATCCGCGGGCACAGGATCCAGCCGCGCGGTCGGTGATCGTGGTGGCCGCGCCATATGCAGGGGCAGACCGAGCTGCCTGGGATCCGCAACCGGACGCGTTACGCGAGGCGCTCGCGCCGGTGTTGGCGGGGTCGCCCGCCGAGCCAGCTGGTCGCATCGCGCGTTATGCGCTGGGCACCGACTACCACGCAGCACTCCGAGATCGGCTCGGGGCGCTCGCCGATGACCTGCGACGCGAGGGGCTTCCCGCCGGCGAGGTCGCCTACGTCGACGATCGGCCCCTCGCCGAGCGCGCGCTTGCGGCCCGCGCGGGAATGGGCTGGATCGGCAAGAACTCCAACCTGCTGACCCACGCTCGCGCGGGGTCGTGGGTCTTCCTGGGCGCCATCCTCAGCTCCGCCGATCTGCCGGCCGACGAGCCCGTTCGGACTACCTGTGGGTCGTGCACGCGGTGCCTGTCAGGCTGCCCGACCGGTGCCATCGTGGCGCCGCAGACCATCGACGCTCGTCGCTGCATCAGCTATCTGACCATCGAGCACCCGGGCGTGCTCGATCCATGGGAGGCGGAGGCGATCGGCGACTGGATCTTCGGCTGCGACGTATGCCAGGAGGTCTGCCCGGTCAACGCCGACGCGGATGACAGCGGTCCGCTGCTCGTTCCGTTGCTGCCCTTGATTGCGTGGCTCCTCCCGCTCGGTGGGCGCGCCTTCGGACGTGCCGTTGGATCGAGCGCGTTGACCCGGGCCGGGCGTCATCGGCTGCTGCGCAATGCCATTGCCGCACTCGGAAATGTCGCGGAACTGACGCCGGAGGCGCTCGCGCTTCTCGAGCGGGCTTCCGGCGATCGACGCACGGAGGTCCGAGTCCAGGCTGCTCGCGTCCTCAGGTCACGGTCCTAACTTCTACGATATTTCGACGGAACCCGGCAGGGAACCGCGCCCGGGCCGGGAATCGTCGAAATATCCGTCACGGCGCGGCACGAAGGGTGCGCGGGCGCACGGCTCACGCTCAACCACAATTGATATTTCGGTCGCAGCCGCCGAGGACGCCAGGTCGGGCGGGATACCACGATATTTCGGGCTGCCGACTATGCTTGCCCTCGATGCCCCGTGTCTCGCCCTTCGCCGGCCTCCACTACTCCCTCTCGCGATTCGGCGGTTCGGTCGTGCCATCGCGCGTCCGCCTCGCCGACGACAGCGCGGCGCCGCCGACCCACCTGGCCGATCTGACCGATCTGGCGTGTCCGCCGTACGACGTCATCGGCGACGCCAAGCGCCTCGACCTCCTCGGGCGGCATGAGCGAAACGCCATCCGGTTGGAGTACAGCGCCGATCCCGATCCGCACACGGCCGCGGCGGCCGCACTCGCCTCGTGGCTGGCGGACGGCACGCTGGAGCGGCGGGCGCGGCCGGCGGCCTACTACTACCGTCATTCGACACCATCGGCGCCGGATGACGCGACCGTGGAGGGGATCGTGGTGCGCGTGCTCCTGGAGCCGTGGGGAAGTGGGATCCGGCCACACGAGCACACGATGCCGGGTCCGAAGGCAGACCGCCTCGCCCTTCTTCGCGCGGCGCGCACGCAGCTGAGCCCGATCCTGGGGATCTACTTCGATCGCTCCGAGCGTTACCGGCAGGTCATGGGCAGGGCGTGGAGCGCCGAATGGCGGGCGCGTGACGACGATGGGCTGATCCATCAGCTCGCGCTGATCGAGCCTGACGATCGGTTGCTGAGCTACCTCGGGCGCCAGATCCTCTTCATCGCGGATGGGCACCATCGGTATGAGACTGCTCTCGCCTACCAGGCCGAAATACGCGCCGACCCCCGCTGGGCCGATGCCGAGCCCGGTGAGCTCGCCGCCGACTGGATTATGATGATGCTCGTGAACGCCGAGCTCATCGAGCTCGAGATTCGTCCCACCCATCGGGTTCTGCTGGACGCCGATGCCGATGCCCTGCGCGCGCTGGCCGGTGGTGACGATCAGCTCTTCACGTCCATTCCGGTCGCTCCCGATGCCCTGGCCGGCGCGCTGGACGACCGTCGCTTCGCCGATGAGCCGACGTTCGGCCTGGTCCTGCGCGGCGGAGACGGCTATCTGCTGATCGGCGATCCGGATGGCCTGGCTGATCGTCTGCGGCGCGAACGGATGAGCGGCGCCGTCCAGGCCCTGGATCTGGCAGCCCTCCACGTGGCGGTGCTGGCGGACAGGCTCGGCATTTCTGCCGCCGATGTCGCCGCAGGCGAGCGGCTCGCCTACACTAGGGACGAGGTCGAGGCCCGCGAGCGCGTCGCCCGCGGTGAGGCTGCCGCGGCGATCCTGGTCCGGCCGACCCGGCTCGACCAGCTCGCCGATGTCGCATCGGCGGGGGACGTGATGCCGCAGAAGTCGACCTACTTCTATCCCAAGCTGCTGACCGGCATGGTCTTCAACCCCCTGGAGGATTGACAAGCTACCGATGGTGCAGGCGATCAAACGCGACGAGGTCTTCATCGAGCCCGAGGGCATCCATGTCGATACCCACCAGCCCGAGCGACGTTCTCGCAAGCCACCATTGCTGCTGGTGCACGGCGCGCTGACCGGCTCCTGGCTATGGACCGAGATCGCCGCCTACCTTGCCGAGCGAGGCTGGGAGGCGCACGCGCTCAATCTGCGCGGACACTTCACGAGCGACGTCGCCGATCTCGATGCAGTGACGATGCGCGACTACGCCGACGACATCGGTGTCGCGCTGCGACATATCGGACGCCCGAGCGTCCTCATCGGGTGGGGGATCGGCGCACTGGCGTCCATGCTGCATGCCGAGCGACATCCGGTGCTCGGGCTCGTGCTCCTGGCGCCGTCACCGCCGGCCGCCGCGCTGCCGCGACGCCCCGATGAGCATGAGCTTCGCGCGGTGCCTGCCATCTACGATGCCGCCTGGTGGGGCTGGACCGGGTCGCGCGACGAGCTGCGTGAGCGGATGCCGGACATGAGCGACGACGATCTCGGGAAGATGCGCGAGCTCCTCTCCGACGCACACGAGTCCGGGCGTGCTCGCCGGGAGCGGATGGAGGGGGTGCCGATCGATCCGGCTCACTTCATCGATCTGCCGAGCCTCGTCATCGGAGCCGGGCTCGACGACGTGATCCATCCGACAGAGGCGCGGCGTACCGCGGATCTCCTGGGCGCCAGCTACGAGTACTTCCCGTCGGCCAGCCACTTCGGGCTCGTCATGGGTGAGCGGACCTGGCCCGATGTCGCCGCCAGCATGCTCGGATGGCTTGAGGAGCACCGCCACGCGATGGCCGCCGCGTCGATGTCCGTGACCGCGGTTGGTGCGCGCCGCTGACGGTGCCGCATCCGCGCCACCCTCTGTGGTCAGCTCGCCGGACGCCAGCGGGTTTGCCCGCCTCGGCCGCTATTGGTAGACTCGGCCGCGTCCTCAGTGACCGTGCCGCATTCGTCTAGAGGCCCAGGACACCGCCCTCTCAAGGCGGAGATCACCGGTTCGAATCCGGTATGCGGTACCAC
>JACDBZ010000300.1 GCA_013694645.1 Chloroflexota bacterium | reverse complement strand
CGCTCCGACGTCACCGTGCTGCCGCGGGCGGCGATCGTTGGCGAGGCGATGGTGGCGCTGGTCCTCGCCGACGAGCTGCTCCACTCGTTCGGGGGCGACACGATGGGCGACCTGCGCGCGGCCGTGGTACGCCGTCGCCGGCGAACGCGCCGCCCGGCGCGATGACCGCACTCGCCGTGCTGCTCGGACACCGGATCGGCTACTCGGCATCCCCGGCCATGCACAACGCGGCCTTCGCGGCGCTCGAGCTGGACGCGCGCTTCGAGCTGCGGGACGTGGCGGTCGACGACCTGGCCGGTGAGGTCGAGCGGTTGCGCGAGAGTGACCGCATCGGCGCAAACGTCACCAAACCGCACAAGGTCGCCGTATGCAGCATGGTGGATGAGCTCGGCCCGGAGGTCCGACGCCTTGGCGCGGCCAACACCATCATGCGCGAGGGCCATCGCCTCGTGGCCCGCAACACCGACCTGGCCGCGCTGCGCGCCGAGCTGCCGTCGGACATCAGCCGAGCGGTCGTCCTCGGATCGGGCGGCGCGTCGCGAGCTGCGGTGGATGCTCTGAAGTCCGCGGGCTGCGGCGCCGTGCTCGTGCTCGACCGCGCGCGATGGAAAAACATGCCGGGGGCGCTGATGACGGCCCAGCTGCTCGTCAACGCCACACCGATCGGGACCGAATCTGACGATACGCCGGTGCCCGCCAACCTGCTACGACGCGGGATGGCGGTGCTCGACCTGGTCTATCGGCCCAGTCCAAGTCGGCTGGTGCGGGAGGCCCGTCGCGCCGGCGCCAGCGCCCGTGGCGGCGCCGGGATGCTGCTCCGCCAGGCCGCGCTCAGCTTCACCCTGTGGACCGACCGCGAGGCCCCGGTCGACGTCATGCGCGACGCCCTGCGCGGCGAGCTCGGCGATGGCGCCGATGTCTGAGGCGGGATCCGGCATCGTGCTGGTCGGCATGCCGGCCAGCGGCAAGTCGACGGTCGGACGCCTGGTGGCGGAGCGGCTCGGACGACCGTTCGTCGACACGGATGAGCTGCTGGCGGGCACCCTCGGCATGCCGGTCCCGGACTATCTCGAGCGACATGGCGAGCCCACGTTCCGGGAGATCGAGGCGCAGGCCGTGGCCGAGGCCTGCGCGGTGCCCGGAGCCGTGATCGGTGCCGGCGGCGGCGCGGTGCTCGACCCGCTGAACCGATGGGCGCTCTGGCACCACGGCGTCGTCGCCTGGCTCGACGTCGACCCCGAGCTGCTGGTCGACCGCCTCGAGGCCGACACCGTCGCGCGGCCCACCTTCCTGCCGTACGGACCCGACCGCATGTCGGCGGTGCTCGCCGAGCGGGCATTCGCCTATCGGGCCGCAGACCTTCGCCTCGACGCGACCCGCGAACCGGGCCACCTGGCGGACGAGCTCGTCGCGCGCCGCGTGCATCCTCGAGGCCGCCGTCTGCTCGACGCGGACGTGCCGCGCGCCCATCCGATGGGCCCGGACGCCAGTCGCGTGGTCATGGGCGTCGACATGATGGGCGAGGTGCCGGACGGCGTCGCCGTCATCGACCGGCGTCTACCCGCCTCATTCACCGACACGCTGGGCGCGCGTGTGCGCCTGCTCGTCACGGCGGGAGAGCGGGCGAAGCGGATGCGGCAGCTGGAGCGGATCCTGGAATGGCTGGCCGGGCAGCGCATCGAGCGCGACACGCCGCTGATCGCGGTCGGCGGCGGCACGGTCGGCGACCTGGCCGGGACCGCGGCGGCGCTCTACGCGCGCGGCCTGCCGTTGGTGCAGGTGGCGACCACCTGGCTGGCCCAGGCCGACAGCGCCATCGGCGGCAAGGTGGCGGTCGACCTGCGCGGCGCCAAGAACGCGGTGGGTGCCTTCTGGCCGCCGATCGCAGTCATCTCGGACATCGCGGCTCTTCGCTCACTCCCGCTCCGACGGCGCCGCGACGGGATGGCCGAGTCCATCAAGTCGGCGCTCATCGGGGATCCGCTGCTCTGGCGCCTGCTCGAAGAGCGCGGAAAGGCAGCCCTGCGGTCCGACGAGCCGGCCCGATACGCCATTCTCGAGCGCAGCGCACGGCTGAAGCTCGGCGTCTGCGAGCGCGATCCCTTCGAGAGCGGCGAGCGACGCACGCTCAACCTCGGCCACACCATCGGTCACGCGCTCGAGATCGAGAGCCGTTACCGGCTGCCCCACGGGGCGGCTGTCGCACTCGGGATGCGTGCGGCGGCGGCCATCGCGGCGGCACGGGGCGCCGATCCAAACGTGCTTGCACGGCTGGACGCGCTGCTGGATCGGCTCGGCTTCAAGCTGCGACGCTCGTTCGACGCGTCAGTCGTTCGGACCGCCATGCTGGGAGACAAGAAGCGGCGCGGCGGTCGACAGCGATGGATCCTGCCGATGGAGATCGGCCGCGTGGTCGAGGTGGACGATGTGACCGAGGTCGAGCTCCAGCGTGCGCTGGGCGCCATCTGCGCATGATCACGGTCGCCTACCAGGGCGAGCCGGGGGCCTTCGGCGAGGAGGCCGTCATCGGCTATTTCGGTGCCGAAGCCGTCCAGCCCCTGCCGATGTCGACCTTCTCGGCGGTGTGCGGCGCCGTGGAGGCCGGCTCCGCGGACGCAGGCGTGCTTCCGCTCGAGAACTCGCTGGCGGGGACGGTCGGTGATGCGCTTGACGCGCTGGCAGACGGGTCGCTGGACGTTGTGGGCGAGCTCCTGCTGCCAATTCGCCACCAGCTGCTTGTGCTGCCGGGCGTCTCGCTTGCGGGCGTGACGCGGGTGAGCAGCCATTGGCAAGCGCTCGCGCAGTGCGAGCGGTTCCTGGACGGCCGCGGCTGGCAGGTCGTGCCGGCGGCGGACACGGCGGGCGCGGCGCGGGAGCTGGCGTCGAGTGGTGACCGCTCGGCCGCGGCCATCGCCTCCGCCCGCGCGGGCGAGCGCTACGGCCTCGAGATTGCCGCGGCGGACATCCAGGATTCATCTCACAATGTCACCCGCTTCGCCGTCCTGGCGCGGGACAACGCGTCCTCGTTCGCGTCGCTCGGCCCGCTCGCACCGACGCCGGGAAGAGACCGCGAGACGCTCATCACCTTTGAGACCGGACATCGGCCGGGCGATCTCCATCGCGCGCTCGGCTCCCTTGCCGAGGCGGGCATCAACCTGAGCCGGATCGAGTCCCGGCCATCGGGCAGCGGCCCCTGGCGCTATCGTTTCCTGATGCAGGTGGCCGGGGATGCGGAAGCTGAGCCACTGGCGTCGGCCCTGGCCTCCATGGGAACGCACACCAGCTCGATGCGCGTGCTCGGCTCGTTCGACACCGCCGGGGGACAGTGAGACCGATGCGGATCCTCGTCCTCAACGGACCCAACCTGGGAACGCTCGGTCGACGCGAGCCCGAGATCTACGGCTCCATGACGCTCGGCGCGATCGTCGAGGCGGCCCGCGCCCACGCGCTGGAGCGAGGCTCTCTGATGGAGGCATTCCAGTCGAACCACGAGGGCGCGCTGATCGATCGGCTGGAGCAGCTCGACTACGAGGCCGTCGTCTGCAACTTCGGCGCGCTCTCGCATACCTCGTATGCGCTCCATGACGCGCTGGTCGCCTGCGAACGGCCGTCGGTGGAGGTCCACATCAGCGACATCACCGCCCGCGAGCCGTGGCGCCGTGTGTCGGTGACGGCACCCGCCACCGCCCACCAGGTGATCGGCCGCGGCTGGCGCGGGTACCTCGAGGCCATCGACTGGCTGCTGGCCCAGGCGTCGCCCTGACGCGTTCGGAGTTCTGGGCGAAGTCATCTGGCGGTTGACGGTGGCGGTGATGGCGCATTGACAAATGCGCGCGCGGTGCGCGTTAGCGGTCCCGGGAGCTCTTCGGGCGCCCGGCGGGGCTCATTTCACGTTCAGCACGGATGCGACCATGGCGTTTCGCCCGGCTAATGCGCATCCCGCGCGCGGTTGTCAGCGAGCGGGGCCGCAGCGTGACAACTGCTGGCCGTGTTCGCATTTGACCAGCCATGAGCATCGATCACGACCGCGAGACTACCCTTCGGCGCAGCGCAGAGGCCCGCCGCGCGACTCCCAGGCATCCACGGCGAGGAACGCGACCCCTCCCAGCAACGCCGCCCAGCTCCAGGGCGGCGGAAGCGCAGACGCATGCTGAGCGAGCAGCAACGATGC
>JACDBZ010000174.1 GCA_013694645.1 Chloroflexota bacterium | reverse complement strand
CCCTCATCAGCGGCGCCTTCGCCGAGCGCAAGCGCTTCAAGGCGTTCGTCCTCTTCGCCGTTGCCTGGTCGACCTTCGTCTATGCGCCGATCGCGCACTGGGTCTGGTCGCCGGACGGCTGGCTCTTTCAGTTGGGCGTGCTCGACTTCGCGGGCGGCACGGTGGTCCACCTTTCGAGCGGCATCGCCGCCCTGGTCGCAGCCCTCTTCATCGGTCGTCGCAGCGGCCTGATCGAGCCCGCCACCGAGCCGCATGACGTGCCGATGACGGTCCTGGGCGCCGGCCTCCTGTGGTTCGGCTGGTTCGGATTCAACGCCGGCTCGGCGCTGGGCGCGAACGGCCTGGCGGCGAACGCCTTCGTCACCACCAATACCGCCGCGGCCATGGCTGCCATCACCTCGGTCACCATCAGCTGGCTGCACAAGGGAACGCCCTCGGTGCTGGGGGCGGCGATCGGCGCCGTCGCCGGCCTGGTGGCCATCACCCCGGCCGCCGGGTTCGTGACGCCGGCCGCATCGGTCCTCATCGGGCTGGGCGTCGGCGTCCTCTGCTATGGCGCGGCCCAGCTTCGACTGCGGGCCCGGGTCGACGATGCGCTCGACGTGTTCGCCGTCCACGGTGTGGGTGGCGCGTTCGGCGCCCTTGCCACCGGTGTCTTCGCCACCACCGCGGTCAACGCCGCCGGCTTCGAGGGATTGCTCAACGGCAACCCCGGCCAGCTCGTCACCCAGCTCATCGGCGTGGCCGCCGTGGGCCTCTACTCGGCCATCGCCACCGGGACCATCCTCTTCCTCGTCAACCTCGTGACGCCGATCCGCGTCGCCGGCGATGTCGAGGAGACCGGACTCGACCTCGCCCAGCACGGCGAGATCGCCTACCAGCCCTAACCAGACCGATAAGGAGAACTACCCGATGGTCATCGCCGCCCTTCTCAGCTTCGCCGTTCTGCTCATTGCCTGGATCTTCGCGCCGAGCGGGAGCTCGACCGAAGCCCTGACGCTCACTGAATCGGAGGCGCTTTCGGCCGCCGCATAGCCATATCGCTCCTTCGGCGCCCGGTACCGCACAGGCGGCGCCGGGCGTTTGGGATGCGTGCAGCGCAGGTACATGACGCCGCTCGCGGCCCAACAGCACGCCAGGGATTGCGTCCCGTGCACGCATCTACGAAGATGACGCCCGTTGGGCCTGAATCGACCAGATTCCGAGCAGGTTGTGCACGGACAGGCACATCTTGGCCCGATCGGTCCAGATCCTGGCAGATTCGGTCCTGATCCTGTTAGATGCGTGCACCTGGTGCACATCGCGGCGGACCGCCGCTTGCCTAAACCCAGCTCAGCTGCCGGTCGTCGCCGCGTGGCCGGCTCGGTCGAAGAGGGAGCCCGGCTTCCAGGTGATCTCCCTGTGACGCCGATGGAGCACTCCGAGCACGTGATGTTCCAGGCCTCGCATGCGCTCCTCCTCCTCGATCTCGGCATGGTCGTGCCCGAGCAGGTGAAGCGTGCCGTGGATTGCCAACAGGACAAGCTCCTCCGCGACGCCCCAGTCGCCATCCGCCGCCTGGCGAAGCGCCTGGTCGATATCGATCACCACGTCACCGAGCAGGAGCGGTCCCGGCGGAGAGATGCCGTCGTCATCGGTCAGGTGCGATTGGCGCCCATTGATCGCCCAGTCGTGGAGCGGAAAGGAAAGGACGTCGGTCGGCCCGCGCTCGCCCATGTGATCGAAGTTGAGGCGCTCCATCTCGGGATCGGTCGAGAGGGTCAGCTCAACCTCTGTGTCGTCCTCCCCGAACGCGAGACGGATTGTTTCGCAGACTGCGGACTCGAGCAGCACGAGGGCGGCGTCGGCGCCAAGGGGCTCGACCGCATTGGCGAGGCGGTCGGGCCCGATGCGGTCGTGGAAGGTGACGGTGCAGCCCATGGTCCGACCATCCTAGTCGCCCGGGCGCCCGGGGCTCAAGGCCGATTCCGTTTCTAGGCCTGCTCGCGCCGCTGATCCATCGGCACCACGTTGTCCGGATACTTGATGCGCGAGTGGTACATGCCGAGCAGCTGGCCCACGAAGGCATCCTTGATCTGCCTGATGTTCTTGAGGGTCAGCTCCGCGTCATCCAGCTGACCGTCCTCGACACGCGCGTCGACGATCCGGTCGACCATCCCACGGATGCTCTCCTCGTCCTTCTCGTCGAGTGAACGGACCGAGGCTTCGACGCCGTCGGCGAGCATGATGATGGCCGCCTCCCGGCTCTGCGGCTTCGGTCCCGGATACCGATACGTCCCCTCGTTGACGAGATCTTCGCGGCCGCCGACCTCGCGCAATGCCTTCTGGTGGAAGTAGGTCATCACGCTCGTCCCGTGATGCTGGGGGATGTAGCCGATCACCTGCACGGGCAGGCCGTGCTCATACCCGAGGTCGATCCCGTCGCGGATATGGCCGCCGATGATCCGGGCGCTCGTCTCGGCGTTCAGGTCGTCGTGAATGTTGTGAGCTCCTGCCTGGTTCTCGATGAACGCGAGCGGATTCTTCATCTTGCCGATGTCGTGGTAGTAGGCGGCGACGCGCGCGAGAAGCGGATCTGCGCCGATCGTCTCGGCGGCGCGCTCGGCCAGGTTCCCGACCATGACGCTGTGGTGGTACGTGCCTGGCGTTTCGAGCAGCAGGCGGCGAAGGAGCCGGTTCGACGGATTCGCCAGCTCCAACAGCTGGAAGACGGTCATGATGCCGAACACGTTGCCGAGCATCGCGAAGCTGCCGACGGCCAGGATGACCGACAGGAAAGCGTTCACCAGCCCGATGGCGGCAAGCTGGAGCACCGCCGCAAGGTCGCGCTGACCGAGAAGGCTGAATGCGGTGGCCACCGCGATATTGGTGGCAGCCAGCGCCACGAAGACGCGCACGAACGCGTTGAGGCGTTCGGCGCGCGTGATGGTCAGGAGGGCGACGGTGCCACCGGCCAGGACGTACACCGCGGGCTCGAGCGCATCGCGGTTCATGACCCCTGCGAGCACCGCCAGCGCGCCCGCCATGGCCATCCCGGCCGAGTTGCGCAGCAGGATGCCGATGAGCAGCACCGTCGCCGCGATCGGCACGGCGAACGCCCAGAGCGTGCGATCGGCCGCGATACGGATCGCGACGGCGGAGACCACGAGAGCCAGGAAGAAGAGCAGGACGGAGCGGTTTCGGTACCAGATCTCGGGTTCGAAGCGGAGGAGATAGCCCACGAGGATGGACGCAACCAGGATGGCGATCAGCGCATTGCCGACCACCGTTTCGGCCTGTACGCTCGGCCGAGTCAGTCCCAGCTCAACGAGCTTTTCGATATCGCCGACGGTGAGCCGATCCCCCTCGGTGATGATCGCCTCGCCACGGAGGACCTCGACCGGGACCGGCGGCACTTCCGCTCGGGCCTGGGCTCGTGCCTCTTCGGTCAGCTCGTCGTTGATGACGACGTTGGGCTCGATCAGCGATGCCGCCAGGTCCCCGGCCAGGTCACGCTCCTCGTCCGAAAGGTTGTTCGTGATGAGATCGCGGACCGAGCTGCGCACGCGCAGGAGCTCATCTTCCCGAATCGAGACGGCGAGCGTGGACTCGATGGCGCCGCGGGCGGCTTCAGCCACGACCTCCCAGCGCGGCACCGACATCTCCGCGACCAGGATGCGATGGAGCGGCGAGATCTCCGGCACGTCGGTGGCGAGCCGCGTGCTCACGCCCTCAGCTGTCAGCGTGCCGCCTTCTCGAAGCTGGAGGATCCGCGTCACGCCGCGATCAACCATGTCGAAGGCGCCCAGCTGATCGTCCCGGTTGTCCGCGGGCGGCTCGATCATCTGCGGAACGTCCTGGACGCTCTCCGCCGCCGCCTCGCGGGCAGCCTCTGTTTCGCTGACCGAGTCGAAGGTGGCGTCGCGCGGGGCGCGGATGTCGCGCTCGGCGATCTGGCCGGCCTCGAGGTTCTCCTGTCCGAGCGTGATATTCGCCGAGAGGATCAGGAAGAGCGAAGCTGAGACGACCGCGCCGACCCCGACCGCGCGCCAGAGCAGGGTGTTCGGTCCGTTGCCTGTCTCGCTGAGCGTGCGCGGGATGAACACGATGCCTACCCGGCCAGCAGCCGGCGAACGACCTCGCTCACCACCCGACCGTCCGCACGGCCCTTCGTCTGGGGTGAGACGCGGCCCATGACCCGACCAAGGTCGGAAGGCGACGAAGCACCGGTCTCCGCGATGGCGGAGCGCACCAGCGAGGTGACCTCGTCATCGGTGAGCTGCTGCGGGAGGAACTCGGCGAGGATGGCGGCCTCCGCCTCCTCGACGGCGGCCCTGTCCTCGTGACCGGCATCGCGATACATGGCAATGCTCTCGCGGCGCTGCTTGACCTGCCGGGTGAGCACGTCGATGACGTCGCTATCGGTCAGCTGCCCGCCGCGCGCGATCCGCACATTGTGGGCAGCCGCCATCGCCATTCGGAGCGTCTGGGTGCGCAGGCCGTCCCTGGCGCGCATCGCGTCGCGCATGGCGGACTCGATCCGGGTCGAGAGGGTCGGGGCGAGATCGGTCTCCGGCGTCATCGGTCTGGAGGATCCTCCCTGTTCGCCGGAAGTGATTGGTTTGAGGCTGGCGTCTGGCTAGGCGCGCGAGGTTACCTTTCGCTTCTTGGCTTCCTTGCGCTTTCGCTTCACGCTGGGCTTCTCGTAATGCTCGCGGCGTCGTGCCTCAGCCAGGATTCCCGACTGCTGGATCTTCTTGTTGAATCGACGCAGCGCACTCTCGAACGTCTCGTTCTCGCCCACGCGGACTTCTGCCAAACGTCTCGCCTCCTTCCTCGCTTCGAATTTCGTGCCGATTGCATGGCGGACGGACCCGCCGGACACGCAAGCCGATGCAGGGTAGCAGCGGAGCCGACGAGGGTCAATCGACCCCACC
>JACDBZ010000245.1 GCA_013694645.1 Chloroflexota bacterium | reverse complement strand
ACGAGAACGAGGTCAAGAAGATCCTCAAGCAGATGGGGGTCGAGACGCCGAAGTTCAAGGTCCAGTACAGCAAGGGCCAGAGCGTGCGCGTCAAGGACGGTCCGTTCGCCGAGTTCATCGGCACCGTCGACGAGGTCAACCCGGAGCGCAACAAGGTCAAGGTGCTCGTGAGCATCTTCGGCCGCGAAACACCGGTAGAGCTCGACTTCCTTCAGATCGAAAAGCTGTAGCGGCGCCGGAGTATATACCTATATATTCCGGCCCGATAGACCGATAGACCGATAGACCGATGGCGGCGCCGGGCGCCGCCGCAAGAACGAGGGAGGGGCGCATCGGCCCCGTCAGAACCTCGAGAGGAGAGCAATGGCAAAGAAGATCAGGGCGATGATCAAGGTGCAGGCGCCCGCCGGTGCCGCCACCGCCGCCCCGCCTGTCGGACCGGCCCTCGGCCAGCACGGCATCAATATCATGGAGTTCATCAAGGCCTTCAACGAGCGAACCGCCGATCAGCGCGGGTACGTCGTCCCGGCGGAGATCACCGTGTTCGAGGACCGCAGCTTCACCTTCGTGACGAAGGCGCCGCTCGCGGCCGCGCTGCTCAAGAAGGCGGCCGGCGTGGAATCGGGCAGCGCGGAGCCGAATAAGACCAAGGTCGGAAGCGTCTCGCGCGCCCAGGTGCGCGAGATCGCCGAGATGAAGATGACCGACCTCAACGCGAACGACGTCGAGCACGCCATGAAGATCATCGAGGGCACCGCGCGCTCGATGGGCATCGAGGTGGCCTGACATGGCACAGCATTCGAAGAAGTACGTCGAGGCCGCCAAGCTCGTGGAGCCGGAGCGCCGCTACGAGATCGGCGAGGCCTGCGAGCTGCTGCCGAAGCTCTCGCTCAGCAAGTTCGATGGGACGGTCGAGCTGCACCTGCGCCTCGGGGTCGACCCGCGACACGCGGACCAGCTCGTGCGCGGCACGGTGGTCCTGCCGCACGGCACCGGGCGCGTCACGCGCGTGATTGTATTCGCGCAGGGCGAGAAGGCCCAAGAGGCGCTCCGCGCCGGCGCGGATGACGTCGGCAGCGATGACCTCGTCAAAAGGATCGACGACGGCTGGTTCGAGTTCGACGTGGCGATCGCAACGCCGGACATGATGGGCACCGTCGGCCGCCTCGGAAAGAAGCTCGGTCCGCGTGGCCTGATGCCGAACCCGAAGTCCGGCACGGTCACCTTCGACATCGAGCGTGCCGTGAGCGAGATCAAGTCCGGGCGCGTCGAGTTCAAGGTCGACCGCGCCGGGATCGTGCACGTGCCGGTCGGCAAGGCGAGCTTCGCGCCGGATCAGCTTGCCGCGAACGTCGCGACGCTCGTCGACGCGATCCAGCGCGCCAAGCCATCGGGCGCCAAGGGGACCTACATGCGAACGCTGACGCTCGCCCCAACCATGGGACCGGGCGTGCGCATCGACATTCCATCGGCCCTCGCGCTGGCCAACGCCTGATCGAGCTCTGGCGCCGCACCGACCCGCGATAAATCGCCGTTTCGACGCCAGAGTCGGCATCCAGGCGCGTCCTCGCCGATCTATCGGTATTGGCGGCGCGCGTGGGGGTCGCCCAGGGATGTGGGGCGCCGAGGGTGTCGATTTATCGGCGGGTCGACACCGGAAGCGGCACCGCAGGCGCCAATCGGGCGATCAATCGAAGGCGGACCGCCCGGGCCTCGCAATCGATGCCGCTGCGGACAAGTCGGGCCGCATCGGCTAGGATGCGCACTCAACCGAAGAGCCAAAGACCGCGATGCGTACCGGGTGGAAGCCCCGGACCAATCGTCGGCGCTGAGAAGCTCAGCCGCCGCGGCACGCGCAGGCACGAACCTGGTTCGCCTTCACGGCGGTCCCTCGTGTCGCGCTTGCACGGGACCGCCGTTCTGCATGCCGAGGAGGAGACCAGGACACACCGATGCCGACCGACACCAAGCGACAGGCCGTCACCGAGCTCGCGGAGCTGCTCCGCAGCAGCTCGGCCATGGCCGTGGCCGATTACCGTGGCCTCAAGGTCTCGGACATGCAGTCGGTCCGAAGGACGCTCCGCGACCACGGAGTCGAGCTCACCATCGCCAAGAACCGCCTGCTCAAGATCGCCGCCGACGAGGCGGAGCGCCCGGAGCTCAAGCCGCTGCTCTCCGGCCCGACCGCGCTTGCCACGATCGACGGCGACGAGGCGGCCATGGCGAAGGCGCTCACCGATGCCTTCCGACCCTTTTCCCGCATCGGCATCACGATCCGGGGCGGGATGCTCGGCAGCACCGCGATCGACGCATCGCAGCTGACCCGTCTGGCAACGCTGCCATCGCGCGACGTCCTGCTCAGCAAGATCGCCGGCGGGATGGCCGCCCCGATGACCAGCATGGCCGGCGTGCTGGCCGCGAACATCCGCAACCTGGTTGGCGTGCTGAGCGCGGTGGCCGACAAGAAGCGAGAGACAGAGATCGCGGCCTGACGGCCACGATCGATACAGAATCAGGAGAACCGATACCGATGGCGACCAAGACCCTGGACAAGGACCAGATCCTCGAGGCGATCGACACGATGACCGTCCTCGAGCTGAGCGAGCTGGTCAAGGCATTCGAGGAGCGCTACGGCGTGACCGCCGCCGCCCCCGCTGCCGCTGCCGCGGCCCCCGCAGGCGGTGACGCCGGTGGCGCCGCTGTCGTCGAGGAGCAGACCGAGTTCGACGCCGTCCTCACCGAGGTTGGCCCGAACAAGATCCTCGTCATCAAGGCCGTCCGTGAGCTGACCGGCCTGGGCCTCAAGGAGGCCAAGGACCTCGTGGACGCCGCCCCCAAGGCGGTCAAGGAGGGCGTCACCAAGGAGGAGGCCGAGGCCGCCAAGGAGAAGCTCTCCGAGGCCGGTGCGACCACCGAGGTCAAGTAAGCCTCGCTCGCACCCGACGCTTACGAGCCGGTCCCTCGGGGCCGGCTCGTTTTTCACGCGCCCTCCGATTTCGCGCCACGTCCTGAATGACGTTCCGCGGTGCAGATAAGACCGTAATCGGAGCCACTCGTGCCTCCGGACGGCCCGGAGGGCGAGCGCCAACCTGATTGGCCTTGTGACCGATGGGTGACGGTTCCTCGGTCGAATGGCTACCTGGCTTGGCATAGCGACCGAGGACCGGGCGAATCGGTCCGCTGGCCGGTCTTAACGCCAACCTGATTGGCGGCCGGCGTGCCGCACCGTCTACTTGGGCGTGCCGCGACGCACAGCTCGCGAGTGCCTGTGAGATGACGTATGAGGAAATCCATGGACTGCGACCGATTGATGTAGGTCAACCCCAGCCGGTGCCCTGAGGCGAGGGCCTGACGAGTGACGTCCCCAGATTCACACCCAGACGGCGCGCGAACGAAGTGCGGTTCGGCATCCCGGCACATGAGCGCCGGGGTGTGAATGTGGTGGGTGGACGCGTCTTCTGTTGCCATGCTGCACGCCAGATGTGAATTTGGGGGACAGCCCGTTGACCTGGCCGCTTGGTGCAGCGGGGGTGTGAATCTGGTGGCCCCGGCATGAGCAGGGAATCACTCCAGCTAACGACCGCTTCAGTTGACGAAGCGGGTTTCGCTGCTATACTTCTCGTTCGCGCCTCCGCGCCCCCCATGCCCTCTCCGAGGAGTCCTGAATGGTCTTGGCCGAGTCGACCAGCCGTTTTGAGCTGGCCCCGACCC
>JACDBZ010000216.1 GCA_013694645.1 Chloroflexota bacterium | reverse complement strand
CGCAGAAGGTGTGGGAGGCGCAGATGGCCCACAACCGAACGCCAATGACCGATGTCGCGGAGGACGACACCTTCTGGGTCGGAACGGCGGAGCAGCTCGCGGAGCGAATGATCGCGTGTCGCGAGATCGGCTTCTCAACCTTCCTTGCCGAGATGCCGGCACCCTACGATGACGAAACGCTCGAGCGCTGGATCGGCGAGGTCAAGCCGATGGTCGAGACCGGCTGAAGCCGATTCTCCCGCCCTGCCGCCGATGGATGGGGCGGTGGGGCGCGTGCCTGCTCCATCCGCGCTTACGGCGGTGTGGCGGGCTTCAGCCGATCTGTCGGTGGCTCATCGGCATGAACACTGCGACGGCGCGCGCTTTGTGCCAATCCACGATCGATATTTTTCGCCGATAGCGCGCGAGAACGTGTCCGAGCCGGAAATGACCGATCTATCGGACGCCCGCTGCGGTAACGTTCGCGGCTCAGGGCGGGTTGGCATGATCGGGCTATACTCGCCGCCCGATGTTCAAGTTCCTGTCCCGCCTGGGGGACTCCAACGAGCGCGAGGTCCGAGCCCTCCGGCCGCTTCTCGATCGCATCAATGCGCTCGAGCCGGAGGTCCAGGCGCTCACCGATGCCGAGCTCGCCGGCAAGACCGATCTGCTGCGCGCACGTCTTCGCGAGCAGGTCGCCGAGATCCTCACGCCCATCGAGCTGCGTGAGACCGATCCCGACGAGGACGCTGCCGACTCCGCATTGGCCGGCGCAGACGCTGCTCGCCTCGCGGATGAGCTGAAGCAGCAGCGCACGCGGGAGCTGGGCCAGATCAACGAGGCGCTCGAGGAGATCCTGCCGGAGGCGTTCGCTTCGGTCCGCGAGGCGATGGTCCGGGCGCTCGGCAAGCGCCACTACGACGTGCAGATGATGGGCGGCATCGTGCTCCACCGTGGCGCCATCCCGGAGATGCGAACGGGCGAGGGCAAGACGTTCGTGGCCCCGCTGGCCGCGTTCCTCAACGCGCTTGTCGGCCGCGGCGTCCACGTTGTAACAACCAACGACTACCTCGCCAAGCGCGATGCGCAATGGATCGGCGCCGTTTTCCATCGGGTCGGGATGAGCGTCGGCAGCATCCAGCACGAGGGTGCCTTCGTGTATGACCCCGATTTCCCGGCAACCGACGAGCGGCTCCGCGACCTGCGCCCTGTCACGCGACAGGAAGCGTACGCGGCCGACGTCACCTACGGCACCAACAACGAGTTCGGCTTCGACTTCCTGCGCGATAACCTCGCCGTCGACCTGGCGACCCGTGCACAGCGCGCCCACTTCTTCGCCGTTGTCGACGAGGTCGACAATATTCTCATCGACGAGGCGCGCACGCCTCTCATCATCAGTGGCAATGCCGAGGAGTCGGCCGATAAGTACATCCAATTTGCCGGGCTGGTGCCGCGCCTCAAGGCCGAAGAGGACTACGTCGTCGACGAGAAGTTCAAGCAGGTCGCGATCAGCGAAGCCGGCACTGACAAGATGGAGCAGTGGCTGGGCGTCGAGAACATGTTCGCCGACGACTTCAGCCTGGCACGCCATCTCGAGCAGGCGCTCAAGGCGCAGGTGCTCTACCAGCGCGATCGTGACTACGTCGTCAAGGACGGCGAGGTGATCATCGTCGACGAATTCACCGGGCGCCTGATGGCCGGCCGCCGCTGGTCCGAGGGCCTGCACCAGGCGGTCGAGGCCAAGGAGGGTGTCGCCGTCCGCAATGAGCAGCGGACCCTCGCCACGGTCACCTTCCAGAACTACTTCCGAATGTACGACAAGCTGTCGGGCATGACCGGGACCGCCGAGACTGAGGCGGAGGAGTTCGCCAAGATTTACAACCTCGAGGTGGTCGTCATCCCGACCAACCGCGAGATGATCCGCGCCGACTACGCCGACCTGATCTACGCCAAGCAGGGCGGCAAGTGGAACGCGGTGATCGACGAGATCGCCGAGGAGCACGACAAGGGCCGTCCGATCCTGGTCGGCACGATCAGCGTCGAGGTCAGCGAGATGCTGGGCGAGCTGTTGAAGCGGCGCGGCATCAAGCACAACGTTCTGAACGCCAAGCTCCACGAGCGGGAGGCGGAGGTCGTCGCCCAGGCTGGCCGCTCGGGCGCCGTGACCATCGCCACCAACATGGCGGGCCGAGGGACCGACATTCTCCTCGGCGGCAATCCGGAGGTGCTCGCCGCCGACCTGCTCCACAAGCGCGGCACGAACGTTCTGGAGGCCACGCCGGAACAATACGCCGAGGCGCTGGCCGAGGCCGAGCGGGTGTGCGGCGAGGACAAGGAAAGGGTCATCGCCGCAGGTGGCCTGCATATCGTCGGC
The DNA here is from genome assembly GCA_013694645.1 of Chloroflexota bacterium. Taxonomy (GTDB): domain Bacteria; phylum Chloroflexota; class Limnocylindria; order QHBO01; family QHBO01; genus JACDBZ01. The sequence goes on along the minus strand of JACDBZ010000216.1, from coordinate 8,237 downwards.
ACCGAGCGCCACGACGCGCGACGCATCGACAACCAGCTGCGCGGTCGCGCCGGTCGGCAGGGCGACCCCGGCTCATCCCGCTTCTACCTCTCGCTGGAGGACGACCTCATGCGTCGTTTCGCCAACGATCGGGTCCAGGCCATCATGCGCACGCTCGGCTTCACCGATGACACAGCGCTCGAATCGAAGATGGTCAGTAAGACCATCGAGAATGCGCAGACCCGGGTCGAGGGCTACAACTTCGACACGCGGAAGCACGTCGTCGAGTACGACGACGTGATCAACCGCCAGCGCGAAACCATCTATCGCGAGCGCGACCGTATCCTTCGATCATCGAACCTGGGGCCGACGGTCGAGGCGATGCTCGACGACGAGGTCGCCTCGCTGGTCGGCACGCACACCGCCGCCGAGTACGCGACCGAGTGGAATCGCGACGGCCTGAAGACGCAGCTCACCAGCATGGTTCCCTCGTTGACCGTTGCGGACCTGGACGTGATCGATGAGGCACGCGAGCCGGGCGCTCTGGTCGACTCGATGACCGAGCTCGTACGAGAGCGCTACGAACAGAAGCGAACCGAGGTCGGCGAACAGAGCATCGGCGTGCTCGAGCGCCTGGTCCTGCTGCGAGTCATCGACTCGCTGTGGGTCGAGCATCTGACTGCCGTCGACGACATGCGGCGCGGCATCGGCCTTCGGGCCTACTCGCAGCGCGACCCGCTCAACGAGTTCAAGATCGAGGCGTACCGGATGTTCGACGAGCTGAAGTCGACGATCCGACACGACGTGACCCACACGATCTTCCGGGTGACCGTCCAGGCGCAGCACACCCACCAGCGCCCTGTAGCTCGAAACGTGGTGGAGGGACGTGCGGCGGTTGGCGGAAGCGCATCGGCGGCAGGGGCTGCGACCGCGACCGCGGTAGCCGGCGATGGAAACGGCGCGAGCCCCGCCCGATCAGGGCCGAAGATCGGTCGCAACGACCCCTGCTACTGCGGCTCCGGCAAGAAGTTCAAGAAGTGCCACGGAGCCTGATCGCGCCCATTCGCGCTCGCCCCGCGACCCCCGACCTGTCGTTGGGCTCCGCGGCCGGCTAACGCGCATGCTCCTGGCGCATGACGATGCGCGGACACGCTCATTGACAACCGCTTTCCGGGTTCGCGTTAGCCGGCTGCGGGGCTTGCCGGCCGTCCACTTCCCCGCTTCAGATACGACCGCGCGCGCGAGCAGGAGCCGGCTAACGCGCGTGATCCGAGCGCATGACAACCTCCGCGCGTGACAACCCCGGTCCCGTGTCGCCTAGTCCGTGTCGTCGTCTCCGTAACGGTGCTGGCGGCGCCGCCAGAGGCGGATCGGGAAGAGGATGACGCACGCAATCGCGATGACGCCAACGATGAACAGGAACGGATCCGGCATGCGGCCATGATGATCCAGACCGGGGAGGATCGTGCGGGGTTGCGATATCTGACCGACCCGCTAGGATGGTCGGAACGATCATCGCGAGGTCAATCCGGGTCCCCTCGCGATCCCGTCAGGTGGAGGGATTCGTGAAGCAACTGACCGCACCACCACGAGCCGCGGTACCGCTCCCCGTCAGTACGGCGGCTCATCTTCCACCGGTCACCCGCTTCCGAGATCCAGACCTTCCCTACGAAGACCTCATCATGTGCGAGCGCGACTGCATGCGCTGCACGTATGCGGCAACGCTCGACTGCGACGGCAACTGCGGCGTCTGCCCCCGTCAGAGCTACTGCCCGTGCGTCAACCCTGCCAAGGTGCGAGCAAAGGGAAACCGGCTGGCCGACATGGGCGAGCTCCCGATGGTGGCGTCCATTGGACGCAATTAGGGACGAGGCGCAGCGCCTGGCGCGTCTCGTGGCCGAAACCTCGGTGCGTCTTTGACCACGCCAATAGCGAGGCCGAGCTCGCCGAGCTGACCGAACGGTCAGCCGATCCAGCCCTGTGGGACGATCCCGCAGCCGCGCAGACGATCATGCGTCGCGCTGAGGAGCTGCGATCGGAGATGGAGACCTGGCGCTCCATCGGTGACCGCGCATCCGGCCTGGCCGAGATGGCCGAGATGGCGGCAGCGGATCTTGCTGAGGCCGCGAGCCTGCAACCCGATCTGGAGCGCGACCTTGCCACTCTCCGGGCCGACTGGAACCGGATCGAGCAGCAGCTCCTGCTCGGCGAGCCGTTCGACGAACGCGGCGCGATCGTGTCGATCCATGCCGGAGCCGGCGGCACGGAGAGCCAGGATTGGGCCGAGATGCTGCTGCGCATGTACCTGCGCTGGGCGGAGCGACATCGGTTCAAGACGGAGATCCTCGAGGCCACCGAGGGGGAAGGGGTCGGCCTGAAGAGCGTGAGCTTCAGCGTCGACGGACGCTGGGTGTACGGTCGTCTGCGCAGCGAGCGCGGCGTGCATCGGCTCGTGCGGATCAGTCCCTTCGACTCGCAGAAGCGCCGGCATACGACCTTCGCGCTCGTCGAGGTCATGCCGGAGGTCCCCGAGGACGCTGCCATCGAGATCGACGACAAGGATTTGCGCGTCGACACCTACCGGGCCAGCGGGGCGGGCGGCCAGCACGTCAACAAGACCGATAGCGCCGTACGGCTGACCCACCTCCCGACCGGCCTCGTGGTCGCCGTGCAGAGCGAGCGGAGCCAGCACCAGAATCGCGACCGCGCCATGTCGGTGCTGCGTGCCAGGCTCATCGAACGGCAGGAGGAGGAGCGTGAAGCGGAGATGGCTCACCTGCGAGGAGTGCACATCGAGGCCGGCTGGGGAAACCAGATCCGCAGCTACGTCCTTCAGCCCTACACCATGGTCAAGGATCTGCGCACCGGGGTCGAGACCTCGAATCCGACGGCCGTTCTCGACGGCGATCTCGACCCATTCATCGAGGGCTACCTGCGCTCCCGGGTGGGAGATGGAGACCCGGCCCTCCCCGCCTGACGCTGCCGGCCCTGCGGATCGGAACCTCCCGGCTGGTCGCCATGGGCGATATGCGCCAGCTGGCCCCAGATGAGGACAACGAACAGCGCGGAGCCGGCGAAGGCGAACCAGAATGGCGCGGTCACGCCGAATAGCCGTGCGAGGGTGCCGCCCAGGGCGGATCCGACGACCAGGCCACCGAAGACGCCGACGGTGTTCACGCTGCCGACTCTGCCCTGGAGCTCACGCGGGACGGCCCGCTGGCGGATGGTGACGGACGTCGTGCTCCACACGAACGCGTGGCCGCCGAACACGAAGAAGATCGCCATCGCGACAGCCGGGACGGTCGTGATCGCGAGGCCCAGGTGTGTGAACGTTTCGATGATCAGCCCGATGCGCATGATGTTCCCCAAGCTGACGCGACGGGTGATCCACCCGTACGCCAGCGTGCTCAGCAGGCCGCCCATCGCCGAAACCGTCGTGAGCAGGCCGAAGCCGATCTCTCCCAGCCCGAGCCGCTGGGTGGCGTAGAGGACAAGCACCGACCACGCCGCGCCGAAGGTGATGTTGAAGGTGAAGATGGTCAGCACCAGCGTGCGCACCGCGGCGTGATGGCGGACCCATCGGAATCCTTCGGCGATGTCCTGGCGGATCGCGGCGGCCCGCTGCGGATCGCGTGCGTGGGCCGGGAGCGAGATCCGACTCACGAGGAGCGCACCGGTCGCGACCATGATCGCCTGGCCGACGAAGGGCCACGCCATGCCAGCCGCGAACAGCGCGGCACCGACCGGCGGTCCGACCAACTGGTTGACGGTGATGAAGCCAGCCTGGATCCGGGAGTTGGCGACGGCGAGGTCCTGGCGACGCACCAACATCGGCAACAGGGTCTGCGACGCGTTGTCCGCGAACACCTCGGCGGTGCCGAGCAGGAACAGGGCGACGAGGATCACGGCGATCGACACCGTCCCGGTCGCGATCGATGTGGCGATGACCACCAGGACGATGGCGCGCAGCACATCGACGGTCATCACGATCAACCGTCGGTCGAGGCGGTCGGACAATGCGCCGGCATACAGACCGAACAACAGCGGGGGGAGCCACTGGACCAGCGCCGCCAGCGCCACCAGGAACGCATCGTCGGTCTGCGATGCCACGAGCAGCGGTCCGGCGGCAATCGCGATCCCGTCGCCCAGGTTGCTGATCCACGAGGATGCCAGCAGCCACCGGAATCCGGCGCCCAGACGCGTCGGCGCCACGGTGTCGACGAGGTGGCTCACAGGCAACGCAGGCTAGCACCCACGAGCCTGCCGTTGGAGCCGAGCTCGCGGCTGGCCAGCATTGGCTACCATCGGTGCTGCACCGATGACATCCCTCCTGCGACGACGATCGCGACCCGCATCCCCCGACGCACCGGTCATCCGCATGGTGGACGTCGGGATGACGTACCCCAACGGCAAGGTCGCGCTCGCCGACGTGAACGTCAGCATCCAGGGCGGCGACTTCGTCTTCCTGGTCGGCCCGTCCGGCGCCGGCAAGAGCACCTTCATCCGCCTCCTCATCCGGGAGCAGGTGCCAACCGCCGGCAACGTGCGGGTCGCCGGGCATGACCTGCTTCGCATGCGTCGCGGCCAGGTGCCCGGGCTTCGGCGGCGAATCGGGATCGTCTTCCAGGACTTCCGCCTTCTGCCGAACAAGACGGTCTGGGAAAACGTGGCGTTCGCGCTCGACGTGACCGGGTCACCACGCGCCATCGTCCGACAGCGGGTCCCGCAACTGCTCAACCTGGTCGGCCTTCATGATCATGCGCACCACCTGCCGACCCAGCTGTCCGGTGGCGAGCAGCAGCGCACCGCGATCGCCCGCGCGCTGGTCCACGATCCCGCCATCCTGATCGCCGACGAGCCGACCGGAAACCTGGACCCGGTCACCAGCTGGGAGATCATCCAGCTCCTGATCCAGATCAACGAACTCGGCACGACCGTGCTGATGGCCACGCACAACCAGGAGATCGTCAACGCCATGCGTCGTCGCGTCCTCGCCCTCGAAGGCGGCCAGCTCGTGCGCGACGAGGCGGCTGCGGCCTATGAGCGAGAGTACTGACCGATGCCATTCGTGCGCTTCATCGGCTTCAGCATCATCCGCGCCTGGCAGGGTTTCTGGCGCAACGCCATGATGAGCCTCGCGGCGACCGCGACCGTCATCCTCATGCTCGTGCTCCTGTCCGCGCTGCTCATCGTCATCACCGGCCTCAACTCCGGCCTCGAGTTCATCGAGAGCAAGGTCGCGGTGACAGCCCAGCTGGAGGACGGTCTCACCGATGCTGCCGTCGCCACCCTCACCCGGGAGGTCGAGGCCGTGCCCGGCGTCGCATCAGTCGAGTACGTGTCGCCGGCCGCCGCGATGCGTCGGCTCGAGGAGTCATACCGCGAGACCGGACAGGAGCTCGACACGGGCGGCGCCACGATCCGGCTGTTCGCCAGCCTGGAGATCAGCCTCGATGATCCCGATGCGTCGGGTACCGTGAGCGCCGAGCTCACCGATGACCCACGCGTGGAGCGCGTCCTGACCAAGCAGGCGGAATACGACACACTGCTGGGCATCATCAATGTCATTCGCACGGTGGGGCTGGTCGGCATCGGCCTGGTCGGTCTGACGGTCCTGTTCATGATCATCAACACGATCCGGATCGCGGTCTACAGCCGCGCCAACGAGATCGAGATCATGCGGCTGGTCGGCGCGTCCGATTCATTCATCCGATGGCCGTTCATCCTGGAGGGCATCCTGTGTGGCCTGGTCGGCGCGCTGGTGACCATCGTGCTGGTGGCGGTGGTGTGGGATCCGATCCAACCGGCCATGGTGACCATCTTCCAGATGCCGACCGCGGTGAGTGCGCGGTTCCTTACGACGCTGTCGGTGCTCCTGCTGGCCGTGGGGCTGGGAGTCGGCGCACTCGGATCATGGATCAGCGTCCGCTCTTACCTCTCGGCCGCGCGCTGATGGGCCTTTGTGCGTGCGCAGGTAATCGAATCGTAATGAGTGCTCTACCAGCGCCACGACAATGCACCGCTAGACTGCGCCTCCCATGAACGATCCCACGCGGCCCATCTCGGCGCCTCCGACCAGTCCATCTCCACCTTCGCGGGGCGGCAGCGTCCCGTGGATCATCTCGCTCGCGCTGGTGGCCGTCGTCGGCGCGCTCCTCTTTGCCGGCGGCTTTCTCGCCCGCGGTGGCAGCGGCGGCTCGGGCTGCGCCGCTCCCGATGAGGCCTTCGCCGCATTCTGCGAAGCGTACGATCGGCTCCAGAGCGAGTATGTCGACGACCTCGACAGCGAGAAGCTGGCCGAGGGCGCCATTCGGGGCATGTTCCAGTACGGCGTCGAGGACCCCTATTCGGGCTACATGCCGCCGGAGCAGTACGCGCAGGCGCTCGGCGACCTGTCGGGAACGTTCAGCGGGATCGGTGCCGAGATGGCCATTCGCAACACCGAGGATGCCGCGGACCTCGCGGCCTGCACCGAGCTGAGCGCGATGTGCCGCCTGGTCGTGGTCGCTCCGCTGGCCGAATCCCCGGCCGAGCGGGCCGGCGTGCAGTCGGGCGACTTCGTCCTGGCCGTCGATGGCGAACCGGTCGATGGCACGACGATGGAGGACCAGATCGGCAGGATTCGTGGTGAGTCGGGGATCGATGTGACCCTCACCCTCCAGCGTGATGACGCCGATCCCTTCGACCTCACGATCACGCGCTCGGAGATCGAGCTGCAGGAGGTCGAGGCACGGATCATCGACGACCACATCGGCTACATCGCGCTCAACGGGTTCTCCGCTCCCGCCGCTGACCAGTTTCGAATAGCGCTGTCGGGACTGCTGGACCAGGGAGCCGACCAGCTCGTCTTCGATCTGAGGGACAACCCCGGCGGGTACATCGATGCCGCGCAGAAGATCGCCAGCCAGTTCATCGATGACGGCCTCATTTTCACGCAGGAGTCCGCCGGGGACGATGTGCGCGAATGGCCTTCGACCGGCGACGGCGTGGCAACCGATCCGGCGCTGCCCGTCGCGGTGCTCGTCAACGGCGGGTCGGCATCGGCGTCCGAGATCGTGGCCGCGGCGCTTCAGGAGGCCGGGCGCGCGACGGTGGTCGGCGAGCCCTCGTTCGGCAAGAACACGGTCCAGGTCTGGGGTCGTCTCGAGAACGACGCGGGAGTTCGGATCACGATCAGCCGATGGTTCACCCCGCGGCACAACAGCGTGGCGCCTGACGGCATCCAGCCGGACATCGACGCGGCGCGCACCGCCGAGACGCCCCCGGAGGAGGATCCGGTGCTCGACGCTGCCATCTCCTTCCTCGAAGGACAGCCGGCGGTCGGCGAGGACGCCGCGCCGACGCCGGCGGGCACGCCGTCCGCGGGAGAGCCACTTCCGGTGGTCGTGGGCATTGTCGGCGCGCGACCCATCTGCTAGCATCGCGGGCAACGAAAGGAGGTGGTGTTGCCGATGGATAGTTCCAAGCACGCCACCACCGAGGCAGTGGCCTGACACAGCTTCGCGTGGTGTAGCGACGGAAGAGCCGGCCGAAACGCCGGCTCTTTCCATGCCCGCCCTTCTCCGACGCAGCCAGAGCCAAGACCAATGCCCGACGAGACCATCGCCGTCAACCGACGCGCCCGCCACGAGTACGCCATAGAGGACACCCTCGAGGCGGGTATCGTGCTGACCGGCACGGAGATCAAGAGTGTGCGAGCGCACAAGGTGAACATCGCCGAGGCGTATGCGCGCGTCGACAAGGGCGAGGCCTGGCTGATCGGCGCCCACATTGCCGAGTACGCGCAGGGCAACCGCAACAACCACCCTCCGACCCGAACGCGAAAGCTCCTGCTCCACCGGGACCAGATCGCTGAGCTGACCGGTCTCCAGTCCGCGAAGGGCCTGACGATCGTGCCGCTGCGCCTCTACCTGCGCGGTGGGCGAGCAAAGCTGGAGATCGGCGTTGCCCGCGGCAAGAAGACGCACGACAAGCGCCGGGCGATCGCCGAACGCGACATGCGCCGCGAGCTCGATCGCGAATCCAAGCAGGCCGGCCGCATCAAGCTCTGAGTCGAATCCTTCTCCCCGGTCGTGCGAGTCGCGCCAGTCGGATCGAGTGACAAGCGCTACCCCGGTATGCGGTGGTCGAGGTGCGGCCTACTTGTTGTCAATCGCTCACGCCGTGCGCATTGGCCGGCTCCCGCGGGTCCTGGGGGTGGCTCCTGAGCGTAAATCGCACGAATGCCTGGTACCCTGTCTCGCTAACGCGCACCACCG
>JACDBZ010000152.1 GCA_013694645.1 Chloroflexota bacterium | reverse complement strand
GCCTCCGCAGGTTCCCAGGCGTCAATCCAGCGAAATATCGACGGACGCCCAGCGATCGCGGGCTCACGCGCCGATGGGGTGCCAGACGGTCTTGATCTCGATGAACTCCCCGATGAGATACGGCGATTGCGCGCGCTCCGACAGCCAGTCATAGCGCAGGAGCCCGCCGGCCGGTGGTCGCACGAAGCGTTTCACGTTCTCGACCGCCAGCTCCTCGAGCGTTGCCGCCTCGCCGGCCGACGAGCCAAAGGCGTCGAGTGCGTTGACGTCCATGTGCCCGGCCAGGTGGCCGACCAGCTCTCGACGTAGCCCGGTGATCAGGTTCACGACTCCACCGGGAACGTCGGAGGTCGCCAGCACCTCGGACAGGGTCACAGCCGGCAGCGGTCGCGTCTCGGACGAGATGACGACCGCAGCGTTGCCGCTCACGATGATCGGGGCAAGGCGGCTCACCAGTCCGAGCAGCGACGACTCCTCGGGCGCGATCATGCCGACCACGCCCGTGGGCTCGGGAACGCTGAAGTTGAAGTACGGTCCGGCGACCGGATTCACGGTTCCGATCATCTGTGGGTACTTATCGGCCCATCCGGCGTACCACACCCAGCGGTCAATGGCCGCGTCCACCGCGCGCTTGGCCCTGGCGCGCGAAACACCTTCGGCGGCCATGACCTCGGCGACGAACTGGTCACGGCGCCCCTCCATGAGCTCAGCGATGCGGTAGAGGATCTGCGAACGGTTGTAGGCGGTCTTCGCGGCCCAGCCGGCGAATGCCTTGCGGGCCGCCCGCACCGCCTCGCGAATATCCTTCCGGGTGCCCCGGCTCGCGTTCGCCAACAGCTCGCCCTTCGCACCGAACACCTCGTATGCGCGACCCGACTCGGTCCGGGGAAAGGCTCCGGCGATGTAGAGCTTGTACGTCTTGCGGACGCCGATCCGATCGGCGTCCTTGGTCGGCAGCGTTTGAGCTGTCCGCTGGTCGAGCACCGAAGCGCTCCGCGGTCTCACGGTCCTCGTTCGCGTTGCCATCAGCCGCGTTGCTCCGTTTCCGGTTGCTCGACGAGGAGCGTGATCGCAGGTCGCCACGGCTCGGGGGTCGCGGCCGCGATCGCCGAAATCGACACGACCCTCATCGGTGGTTCGTCCCGTTGCCGGAGAGATCGAGGTAGGCGCCCAGGCCGTGGATGCCGCCCTCGCGCCCGTATCCGGACTCCTTGTAACCACCGAACGGCGACGTCGGGTCAAACCGATTGAAGGTATTCGCCCACACCACGCCGGCCCGCATGGCGTTGACCATCTTGAAGATGCGGCTTCCCTTCTCGGTCCACACCCCGGCGGAGAGCCCATACGGGGTGTTATTCGCCTTCTCGATGGCCTCGTCCGGCGTACGGAAGGTCAATACCGATAGCACGGGACCGAAGATCTCCTCCTGCGCGATCCGATGCGACATCGAGACGCCGGTGAAGAGCGTCGGCCGGAAGAAGAACCCGCGCGTCGGCAACTCGCAGTCCGGCTGGAATATCTCGGCGCCCTCCGCGATGCCGGACTCAACGAGCTCCTGGACCTTCGCCAGCTGCCCGGCCGAGTTGATGGCGCCGACGTCGGTGTTCTTGTCGAGCGGGTCGCCGACACGCAGCGTGCCGAGCCGAGCCTTGAGCTTCTCGATCAACGCCTCGTGCACGCTCTCCTGCACGAAGAGGCGGCTGCCGGCGCAGCACACCTCCCCCTGGTTGAAGTAGATGCCGTTGACGATGCCCTCGATCGCCTGGTCGAGCGGCGCATCGTCGAAGACGATGTTCGCCGCCTTGCCACCGAGCTCAAGGGTCACCTTCTTGCCGCTGCCGGCCAGGGCACGGGCGATCATCTTTCCAACCACGGTGGAGCCGGTGAAGGCGACCTTGCTGACATCCGGATGCGTGACAAGCTCCATCCCGATCTCGCCCGGCCCGGTGATGATGTTCACGACGCCCGGCGGCAGATCGGCCTGGCGCACGACATCGGCGAACAGGTAGGCCGTCAACGGGGTGGTGCTGGCCGGCTTGAGGACGACCGTATTTCCTGCCGCCAGTGCGGGAGCGATCTTCCAGGCAAGCATGAGAAGCGGGAAGTTCCACGGGATGACCTGGGCCGCCACTCCGAGCGACCGCGGATCGCGGTTGGGGAACGCGTACTCGAGCTTGTCAGCCCAGCCGGCGTAGTAGAAGAAATGGGCCGCCGCGAGCGGGACATCGACGTCGCGGCTCTCCTTGATCGGCTTGCCGGAGTTCATGCTCTCGACGACGGCGAACTCGCGCGAGCGCTCCTGCATGATGCGAGCGATCCGGTACAGGTACTTCGCGCGTTCCCGACCCGGCAGCTTCGACCAGGCGGACCGATGCGCCTCGCGGGCCGCGCCGACCGCACGGTTCACATCCGCCTTCGAGGCATGCGCAACCTTCGCCAGCCGCTCTTCGGTTGCGGGGTTGATGACGGAGAAGGTCTTCCGTGGCTTCGAAGGAGCGAACTGGTTGCCGATGAAGAGTCCGTACTCGGGCTCGATCCGGATGTGGTCGGTCGCCTCCGGCGCCGGAGCGTACTCCCACGGATTGTCGCCGGCGGCCAGGCCCCACGAGTTTGGTGCCGGACGGGACTCAAGCTTCTTGGTAAGGGTCATCGGGCGTGATTATCGCACTGTGGCCCGACGCCGCCGATGTATCGCGGGATCGACGCCCGGCGATGGACTCGCGCGCAGCCTCTACGATTCATCGGCATGGATGGCGCCCGACAGTCGCTCCAAGACGGTCCAGGCGTTCCACTTACCGATAAATCGAAGGGACACATCCCACGCAGCCCGCTGGGGCGTCAGACCCGCGATCCATCGCGGGCAGAGTCGCCGCCACGCTCCTGGGGATCCGCTAGCACCTGCCGGTGACTGAGGAGTCAGCCTTCGACCAATGCAACGGTGCCCAGGACCTGCGCACCCTCGGCCCAGCGCACGCCATTGGCCTCCTCCAGATCAGGCACGCTGTCGACATCGAGGCCGCGGACCTCGAAACGCGTGCCGCCGCATTGTGGCGGGAACGACTCGGCGATGGCGTCGCACAGCAGAACCGTTCCGTCCGGATCGACGAAGAGCGATCCGTTGACGAGCAACGGCTCCTGGCCAGGCTGGTTCACGGCGTCGGCGATGCTGATGCCGGGGCCGGTTGCCTGACCGAGGGTCACGTTGATGATGCCGTCGGCCGCTCGGCCGGGACCCGGCGTCGCGATCGGGTCGGCGATGGTCGGGGTATCGGCTGCGCAGGCAACGAGCACGCCGGCCAGCGCGACAGTCAGAAGAAGATTCACGTGAGGATGCTCCGCGTACGAATGGGTTGGTCTGCCCCTCCGACGCCGCGCGGGCTTGCCCGGTTCCGCGTGGCCTCGTTCATGACGCCTCCTCGAGGTTGAGCAGGTACCGCTTTCGATCCAATCCCCCGCTATAGCCGCCGAGCCCGCCACCGGCGTGCAGGACGCGGTGGCACGGGACCACGATGGGAATCGGATTGCTGCCGAGCGCATTGCCCGCGGCCCGATATGCCCGCGGCGAGCCGGCACGGGCAGCGACCTCCCCGTAGGTCGACACGCTGCCGAAGGGGATCGCTGACGTGACAGCGAGCACCTCGCGCGCGAACCCGCGCACGAGGCGCCAGTCGATCTTCACATCGAACGAGCGCCGAGTGCCGTCGAAGTACTCGTCCAGCTGGCGGCGCACCTGATCGGTCAGCGCGGCCGCTTCCAGGATGCGAGGCGAAACGCGGTCGGCAAGCTCTTCCAGCTGGGCGGCGATCCCGTCCCCGGGGTACGAGACTCGCACGAGCCCGCGATCCGAGACCATCACGGTCAGTGCGCCGATCGGTGAGTCGTAGGCGCCGTACGCGACGTCGATCAGCCCTTCTTCGGCTGCCCGATGCGTGATGGCGGCGCGCAGGCGGTTGAGATCGAGAGCCGCACCCGGCGTGCCAGCGGCAAGGCGACGCTCGAGATCATCGGTCACGACGTCACCTCCCGCCGAAGACGGCGGAGGCCGGCGCTCACGTTCTGTCGAGCGGCCTCCTCGCTGATGCCCATCCGGGATCCGATCTCGGCATAGGCGAGATCGAGAACGAACCGATGCGTCACGGCCGCTCGCTGCTTGGCCGGGAGCGCCCGCACCTGTTGCCACAGGCCATCATCGATCGGCTCAGGCGCCGATCGAGCCACCGGCTCCACGCCGTCCAGTACGCGCGTCGGACGGCGCGCCATGCGGCGAATGACATCGGTCGCCTTGCGCTGGGCGATCGTGTACAGCCACGCGCGGAGGTGATCGGCGTCGTGGAGTCGTGGATACGCGCGCAGTGCCGACATGAAGGTCTCCTGGAGGCAATCCTCCGCCTCGGTCGGCCCGACGCACCCCACCAGAAACCGATGCAGCTCGGCGGCGTGGGCGTCGATCAACGTCTCGAACGGCGGCAGATGCACGGTCAATGAACGCAAGCCGCGGTCAGTCCGTGAGGTCGATTCCCGTTCGCGGCCGTGCTAACGCGCGGCAGCCAGCAGGAAGTCATCGATCGCGCTTGGGTCGTCACCCTCGATGGACGTGACGCCACCGGCCGGTCCGTCATCCGCCTCCCAGCCGATGGTAATCCCGGGGTTCTGTGCATTCGTGCCGTCCGGTGCAAACAGGTGGGCCGCGCCACGCACCTCGTCACCCCGCGCAACCGCCCAATCGTCGAACAGGGATGTTCGCGCGCGGCCGCTGTCGAGCACCTCGGCCAACGCGCTGACCTCGAGCGACTCGCACTCGTTTGCCACCTCCAGGATGACGTGCCGCAGGCTGATGCAGCGGCTCTCCCCGAAGAATGCCCGTCGCAGCCCGCGATCGAGCTCCTCGGCTGCCGTCAGCGACTGGAGCTTGGCGGCCTGCACCGCCTCCATCGAGGGCAGCATCGTCACCGGCCAGCCATGTGGCGGCGCGGACCATTCCTGCCACCCCGCCCGGGAGGCGAGCTGCGCGGCGACCGGCCAATCGGCGGCTCGCTGGGGAAACGGCGTCGGCTCGTTGTTGAAGAGCTCGAGCGGGAAGGCATGGTGGTCGAAGGTCACCCGACCCTCGAGGCCGAGCCGTCGGCGAGCCTCGTGGAGGCGCCAGACCAC
>JACDBZ010000149.1 GCA_013694645.1 Chloroflexota bacterium | reverse complement strand
TATGACTCCATGGCGATTCGCAGCCTGGCGATGTCCGCAGAGACATTCGCCGCCATCGGCTACCCGCCCTCGAAGCTGGCGACGGTGATGAACCGCTCGGATGCCTCGGGCGGGTTCGAGAAAGCCGACGTCGAGCAGGCAGTGGGCTCCACGATCGACTTTGAGATCGTGTCCGATGGACGCCTCGTGCTCCAGTCCAACAACGAGGGAATCGCGTTCGTGGTATCCAGCCCGGATGCGCCCATCGCGCAGGGGGTTCGGCGCATCGCCGACTCCCTCGCGGCACATCTCCGCGAGCGCACGCCCGCGCTGGTGAAGCGCTGAGCCACCGGATGGCGACGCGACTCGACCCGCGTCCCATTGGCGTGTTCGATTCCGGCGTGGGCGGACTCACGGTCCTCTCCGAGCTGCGCGCACGGCTCCCGCACGAATCCACCATCTATCTCGGTGACAACGGCCGGACGCCGTACGGCCCACGGCCGGCGGACGAGGTGCGGCGCTTCACGCTCGAGGCGGTGGATTGGCTCATCGGGCAGGACGTGAAGCTACTGGTGCTCGCCTGCAACACGGCCACCGCGCGGGCGCTTGGCGTCGCTCGCATCCGCTCCACGGTGCCGGTGATCGGCGTTGTGCGGCCGGGTGCGGTGGCCGCCGCGGCGGCGACGCGCAGCGCGCATGTGGCCGTCATCGCCACCGACGGGACGGTCGAGTCGGACGCCTATCCGGACGCGATCGTGGAGGCGGCTCCGGGCACCACCGTTGCCCAATTGGCATGCCCGGAGCTGGTGCCAATGGTCGAGGCCGGCATCCTGGAGGGTCGACGTGCCGAATCGGTCCTTCGCGGCTACCTCGAGCCGCTTCTCGGCGGTGACCCAATGATCGACACGCTCCTCCTGGGCTGCACCCACTATCCGCTCCTTCGCCCGGTGATCGAGAGCATCGCCGGCGATCGCGTGGCGGTCGTCGATTCGGCCTTCACGACGTCGCTGGCGATCGAGGATCTGCTCGACGCCCTCGGGTCGCGCGCGGATTCGGAGGCTGGGGCTCGCCACCGGGTCGCAACGACCGGCGATGTGGGGGCGTTCATCAGCATCGCGTCGCGGCTCTTCGGCGATCAGCTGCCGCAGGTCGAGGCCGCGCGAATCGAGCGAGCGAGCGCCGTTCCCCTAGACTGATCGGCATGTCACGACATTCGAACCGGATCGGGGCGGGCATCCTGGTCGGCGGTTTGCTCGCGTTCGGTGCGAGCGTTGCGTCGCGCGAGATCGTGCGCCGCGCCGGGACAAGGCTGATCGATTGGGAAGCGGTCCGTGCGATCGCGCATCGGCGCCTCGCAGAGGCGGCCGCTCCGATTCCCGCGGCGCAACGCGCCGAAGCGGAGGCCTTCTACCGGGCCACCCTTCTGCGCATCGAGCCGATCGTCGCCGAGGAGATCGGCGCGGACCTTCCCGCCGCGCTCGAAACCCCGGCTGTCGTGGACCGGCTCCAGTGGGTCGACCTCAACCTCGCGACGTTCAAGGTTCTGTTCGAGCGCATCGAGCGCACGCTGCTGGCCACCCAGGAAGGACCCGATACCGCCGGCCGCGCCGTGTCTCGCTGGATCAACCGATCGGTGGGAAATCAGCAGCTCGGCTTCATGCTCGCATTCCTTGGCCGCAAGGTGCTCGGCCAGTATGACGTCAGCCTGCTTGCCGCCGGGCCGACGCGTGGCAGGCTCCATTTCGTCGAGCCCAACATCATCGCGACGGCCGCCAGCATGCGGGTGCCCCGAGACGAGTTCCGCACCTTCATCGCGCTCCACGAAGCGACCCATGCCTTCGAATTCGAAGCGCATGCCTGGCTGCGCCCCTACTTCGCCGGCCTCGTCGCGGAGACGGTCGAGCAGCTGGCTGTCGAGTCGGGCGGCCTGGTCGGTCGCGTGCGGGAGGCGATCACCGGCGGCGACGGTCACTGGATCGAGCGGATCCTGACGCCCGGACAGCGCGAGACGTTCAACCGCACGCAGGCGTTGATGTCGCTGCTCGAGGGGTACTCGAACCATGTCATGAACGCAGCGGGCGCACGCATCCTGCCCGGGTTCGCCGAGCTGCACGACCGGTTTGAGCGGCGCGGGGAGCGACGCGGGGCGGTCGAGCGCGCGATCATGCGCCTTACCGGGCTCGACCTGAAGATGGAGCAGTACGCGGCAGGGGAGCGCTTCGCAGATCGCGTCATCGCAGAGCGCGGTCGTCAGTTCCTCAACCGCGTCTGGAGCGGCCCGGAGATGCTCCCGTCGCTCGACGAGATCCGTGCGCCGGATCTGTGGATCGCTCGCGTCGAGGGGGTCGGCTCCTGACCGTCGACGCCGCCCTCACCGTCCTGGCCACGCCGATCCTGGGGGCACCGCTCCCGCGCGAGCTGGTTGCGCGTATCGAGTCGGTCGACGGGGTGCGCTGCGCGCGGATCGCGGCGGACGGCCGCATCCACGGCGACGCCGATGAATCGGTCCTGGACGACGCGGAGGTTCTCCTTCTGGGCTCCGTCCCGGCGTCCGTGCTCGACCACGTCGTGACCCGATCCTCCCGGCTGCGATGGATCCACTCGGCCTCGGCGGGCGTCGACCGGGTCACCACGTCCCTGGTCCGCGAGCGCGGTCTCATCGTCACGAACGCTCGGGGCGTCTTCAGCCGGCCGATCGCGGAGTACGTGGTGATGATGTCATTGGCCATCTCCCGTCGCCTGCCACAGCTGCTGGAGCT
>JACDBZ010000023.1 GCA_013694645.1 Chloroflexota bacterium | reverse complement strand
CGCCGGCAGGAAGATCAGGGTCGGACTTGCGCCTGGACCGATCCGCACGTAGGTGGCCGGACCGCCGGTCACCGGATTCGTCCGTGCCGCGTGTCCCGCCGCCGTGCTGCCATCGAGTGCCACGGCGACCGGCCCCTCGCCGAATCGGGCCAGGCATGCAGCCAGGTAGCCCTCGGTGGTGGGCTCGGCAAGGACGAGCTCGCTGCGTCCGAGCGTGATCCGCCAGCATTGCGCGCCGAGAATCTCATCAGCGCGACCGTCATGCCACGCCTTCCCGAAGGCTGGCTCCAGGTCGGCCCTGGCGCGATCGGCGTCGACGGTGGCCAGCACGAGGCCTCGTGGGGCTTCCGTCCAGTCGTCGACCGGTCGCGGGAAGAGGTTATAGCGGGCATCCTCGGTCGCCGGCACGTCGAGCAACTGCGTCGGCGCGGATCGAACACCCCACCAGGCGATGCGTGCCACGTCGCCTGGCTCGGCGTACAGCCACTGCGGAAAGCTCTGTGCCCCTCCCTCGCGCAAGATGCGGTGCAGGTCTCCCTGGTCCGGCACCGCGATTCGGACGTGGCTGATCTCAGGCATGGGAACGAGTCTAGCCGCCCTTGACATTGGAGCGGCTCCAAGCCCCACCATGGAAATCGGTCAGTGCGAGAACCCATATGCATGGAGGTGGACCGATGTTGAACGACTACCCCTTGACTCCCCGCTTGCCCGCCGCGGATCTCGACCGGGCGCGCGCGTGGTACGAGGCGACGCTCGGGCTCAGGCCTGCACGCGTCGAGGAAGTGAGCGGCGGACTCTGGTACGAGACCGGCGGGGGCTGGTTCCACATCTTCCCGACGCCAAGCGCCGGCACCGCGCAGAACACCGCTGCTGGCTGGACGGTGAACGGCCTCGAGCATCTGATGGGCATGTTGCGCGGCCGCGGCGCCGTCTTCGAGGAGTACGACTTCGGCGAGATGGGCAGGACTGTGAATGGCCTCCTCGATATCGACGGATACAGGGCGGCGTGGCTCAAGGACAGCGAAGGCAACATCCTGGAGCTGAGCGAGGTCCCGGAATGAAACAGGGATCCGATGAACGCGTCCTGCTGGTTGCGGATCTGTCGGGCTACACGGGATACCTCGTCGGCGGCGAGGCAGAGGAGGCGCCACTCATCGCCGGCGACCTCGTCGAGACCGTGGTCAACCATCTTTCGGAGCAGTTCGAGCTCGCTGGACTGGAGGGCGATGCCGCCTTCGTGCACGCGCCGGTCTCCGGCCTTCGCGGCCGGCGACTGCTCGACGCCATCGGCAATTGCGACGCCGCATTCCGGCGGCGGATCGAGAGCGTGCGGCAGGCAACGACCTGCACCTGTACGGCATGCCAGACGGCTCCGACACTCGACCTGAAGTTCTTCGTCCACGTCGGCGCGGCGGTACGGCAGCGTATCGCCGGTCGTGACGAGCTCGCCGGGCGCGATGTGGTCCTCGTCCATCGGCTCATGAAGGACAGTGCCCCCGCCGCGCTCGGGATGCAGAGCTACGCGCTCCTGACCGAAGCTGCGAGGGTGGCGCTCGGGATCGACGCCGCTACGGCCGGACTTCGACCGGTGCGACAGACCTACGACCACTTCGGGGAGGTCGAGGGCTGGGTCGGTGATCCGGCCACGTGGTCCCAATGGGTCGATGCCGATGAGGCGGTCACTCCGATCCTGGACCACACTGAGGTCATCCCCGCTGACGCGGCCGCGCTCTGGGAGCTGCTCACCGTGCCGGACCGGCGGGCGCTATGGGAGGGCATCGACCAGGTCGAGGAGCTCGACGGCGGAATACGGGGAATGGGCACCCGGAGCCGCTGCATCGCGCGGCGTTTGGCAACCATGGAGGAGATCGTGGCGTGGCGACCGCCCGTCACCTTCGCGCGTCGCACGCAGCTCCCGAATGCAGGCGAGGTGACGGCGCGCTACGACCTGGAAGCCGTCGACCGGGGAACGCGCCTCAGGCTGCGTTGGCACGCATCCGAACCGGATGCCCGGCTGGCGCGGGAGGCTCTGATCGATGTACGCGCTGCGCAGGAACGGCTCAGGAAAGCGGCGAGCACCGTCAGTCGGTGAACGCGCGCTCAACAGCGGCGGCGGCAGCGCAGCAAGGCCCCCCGCCACCCACCATCGGCAAGCCCACGAGCGTCAGGTGCCGCTCGAGATCCGCGAGCTGGCGCTCCAATCGCCCCAGACCGGCGATGCGATCGTGGATGAGCGCCCGACGTGCGCTGAGCAGACGCGGCAGCTCAGCCGACGTTTCCGAACAATGGCCGCTCTGGCACCAGGCCGCGATGCGTCCCGCATCTGCAACCGGGATGTCCAGCCTGCGGAGGTCGATGAGCAGCCGCAGCCGCTCGACATCAGCGGGCGCGTAGTCGCGGTACCCGTTCTCCCCGCGAGACGGCCGGGGCAGGACGCCGGCTCGCTCATAGAAGCGCAGCGTGTCCGCGCTGACCCCCAGCTCGCGGGCAAGGTTCCCGATGCGCATGGCGCTACACTCCGCCCTGTCCACGGGGACGTCAAGGGCTTTGAGTCAGGCGATCATTCCGGCGCTCGCGGTCGGCGGGCGGAGGTCGGCGAAGCCGGCGACGCGCTCGTACGCATCGGCGACGCGCATGACCGTCGCCTCGTCGAAGGCTCGGCCGATGACCTGGAGTCCGACCGGCAGCCCCTCGGAGAGACCACACGGCACGCTGATGCCCGGCAGGCCGGCGATGTTGACGGGCAGCGTGCACGCATCATTGAGATACATCGCCAACGGGTCATCCATCTTGGCGCCGATCTTGAATGCCACGTTCGGAGAGGTTGGCGCCAGGATGGCGTCGACGTTCGACAGCACCTCGTCGAACTCGGCCTTGATCAGGGTGCGCACCTGCTGCGCCTTGACGTAGTACGCGTCGTAGTAGCCGGCCGACAGCGCGTAGGTTCCGAGCATGATCCGTCGCTTGACCTCGGGGCCGAACCCGGCGCCGCGGGTGTGCGTGTAGTTCTCCCACAGCTCGTCGGCGGCGGCCGACAGCCCGTAGCGCACGCCGTCGAACCGAGCGAGATTCGCCGATGCCTCGGCCGGCGCGATGATGTAGTAGGTGGCCAGGCCGCGGTCGGTGGACGGCAGGCTGACCTCCACGATCTCGGCACCCAGCCCGCGCAACGTCTCGATCCCCGCCCGCACCGCGGCCTCGACGCCTGGCTCCATGCCGGCCACGAAGTACTCGCGCGGGACGCCGAGGCGCATACCCTTCACATCGCCGCTCAGGGCGGCCACGTAGTCGGGCACCGGTATGTCGACACTCGTCGAGTCCCGCGGGTCGTGACCGGCCAGCGCCTGAAGCACGAGGGCCACGTCGCGCACGGAACGTCCAAACGGTCCGCACTGGTCGAGGCTGGAGGCGAAGGCGATCATCCCCCATCGGCTGACCCTTCCGTAGGTGGGCTTGATGCCAACCGTGCCTGTCAGCGATGCCGGTTGTCGGATGCTGCCGCCGGTATCGGTGCCGAGCGCGAAGGTGGCCTGGCCGCCGGCCACGGCGGTTGACGAGCCGCCGGAGGAGCCGCCGGGGACGGTCGTCTCGTCCCACGGATTGCGCACGGGACCGTAGGCGCTGTTCTCGTTGCTCGAACCCATCGCGAACTCGTCGCAGTTCGTCTTGCCCAGCAGGATCGCGCCCGCATCGCTCAGGCGCTCCTCGGCGGATGAGGCATAGGGCGACCGGAATCCGGAGAGGATGCGGGAGCCGGCGGTGGTGGCCAGGCCGCCGGGCAGGTCACGGCCCTCGTCATCGAGTGCCCTCGTGACGAAGATGTCCTTGAGCGCGTACGGAATGCCGAGAAGCGGCCTGTCGGCGCCGTGGTTGCGGGCGAGGGCCGCATCGGCCTTGTCGGCGGCGCGGCGGGCCGCATCGGCCTCGATAGCGAGGAAGGTGTTCAGGCGCTCCGCGTCGCGCTCGATCCGGGCGAGGCAGGCGTCGGTCAGCTCGC